>CAYNFA010000056.1:2519-12236 GCA_964396345.1 uncultured Thalassobaculum sp. | reverse complement strand
GGCATGCGCTACGTCGTGTACGCGGGAACGGCGCAGCTCGCCGCGCTTCAGCTGGTCGAGGAACCCACCGATCGACAGGCTGAAGGCCCTCATCCGGGAGGCCAGATCTCCCAGCACCTGGGCCTCGCGCTGGTAGGCTTCCAGAAGACCGTTGCGCTTCTCAGCGACCGCGGCCTCTTGTTGGACGGCGAACATTTCGTCGAGCATTGAGGTGATCACCGCGCGCGCGGCTTCGTCGGTGGTCTGCTCGAAGGCCGCGGCCAATCCCAAGGCGTCCAGTCCGGAGAGCTGGCGCCTCAGCTGGTCGCCGAACGTGTCGAGGATCCGATCGCCGGCGTCGACGCCGAGGTTCTGCGCGTCAGCCAACAGCTTGTCGCGAGCGTCGGTCAGTCCGCCGATGCCGTTGATGGCACCGCGACCGTTCGCATCGTTTTCCAGCGCCTGAATGATGTCGAGCAGATCCTCGGCCGCCTGCGCGCGCAGCACCTGCACCGCCTCGGCAATCGTCGCGGTGACGTCGTAGATCTCCGCACCCAAACCGGGGAACGCCTCGTTGGCGGCCTCGATCTGATCGTTCACGTCTTCCAGATGCGGCGCCAGCGCTTCCAGCACGGCGGTGGCTTCGGCCACATTCTCGGTGAACGGGCCGGTGATCGCCGGCTCGAAGCTGCCGGTGATCGTCGCGATCAGCTCATCGACACTCGCGCGGGAGATCGCGACCACGTCGCGGACCCGCAGCATATTGGCGTTGTGGCGTTCCTGTTCCTCGGCTGTCAGGCCCAGCGCCACCGCCTGGTCGGCGATCCGCTCGTTATAGTCCGCCACCGCGCTGCCGGCGCCGGCGAGCAGCTGGGCCATGCTGTCGAACTCGGCGATCCGATCGCCCGCTTCATCGCTCAGGGCGAACGCCGTGCCGGAACGGTTGTCGGAGGCAACCCGCGATACCTCGTAACGCTGGTCGCCGGCGGCGATGTAGGATGGATCGTCGCGTTCTCCACCGGACACGAAGCGGAAATCGGGTGTGCCGCCTCGGACAGCCCCTCGATCCGATTCCAGAACCGTGCCCCGCATCGCCTCGGCGATCGCCGCGGCCAAGGACGCCCCATCATCGGCTGAGCCCGTGAGCGCCGGGAACAGCTCCAGCGCGCGCTCGATGCTGTCGGCGATCGGTGCCGCGCGGTTCTTGGCGGTCTCCTCCGCGCGCCGTTTGCGGTCGACGATGTTCTGAGCGATCGCCAGCGAGTTGGCGTTGATGGCGTCGCCGTTCGCGCGCAGCGCCTCGGTCAGGTCATCCAGGTTGCGGCCGTAGTCCAGATCGGACAGCAGGCCTTCCAGGTCGGTGGCCTTGGTGTTTCTGACCAGTTCGTCGAGGGTGGCGGACTGGTAGTCGACCATCTCGCTCAGGGCGATGAACGTGGCCTGCTGGACCGCCTCGTCCGGGCTCAATCCCTTGAACCGATCGGTATCGGCCAGCACCGAATCGATGATCGGCTTCAGGTTGATACCGGCACCCTGACTGCTCTCCGCGTCCGGACCGCTGAAGTACGCGATATCGAGGCCCGAGCCGGGACGCAGCGCGCCGGCATAGCGTTCGGTACCGGCCTCGATGCCCTCCACGATCGCGTCGATGATCTTGGTGACGGCATCCTCGGAGTCGCCGCCATTGTCGAAGGTGTAGACCGCGCTCGACGGGTCGGTCAGGTCGGTGACCCGGCCGATCGTGGTCGGCCCGACGCTCGGCCCGGAGCCGCCGAACATTCCGCCGAGAAGACCACCGCCGGCGCCACCGATCAGTCCGCCAATAATTGTGCCGATGCCTGGGACGATCGACCCGATTATCGCACCCGCAAGCGCTCCGCCCGCGCTGCCGATCGTCCCGCCGGTTTCATTGCCTCCGACGAGCCCGTTCAGCAAGGATCCGGCACCGAACCCGAGGCCGGCGCCGCCGAGCACCCCGCCCAAAGACGACGCACCATACGTGCCAAACAGCCCCGCCGATGGTGCATTCGACAGCCCGCCAGCCACCGCCGAAACGCCCGCCGAGCTGGCCGACCCTCCCGCCGTGCCGAAGAGATAGCTGTTGATGCCGCCTGTAATGGACGAGAAGTCGAGACCGTTACCGGGTATCAGATTCGTCAAGCTGGAAAAATTGAACCCGCCGCCCGATTGACCGCCGGCGGCGCCTCCCAGGTTCCCGGTGACCGACTGGATCGCCGCATCAGTCAGCCCGAGCGACTGGCCGATCGAGCTGACGAGCGGCACGATGATCGGCCGCGCGATCGCCAGGGTCGCCAGCTCGCCGAGCATGCGCGCGAACGCATCCTTCCAGCTCCCCAGCATGTCCTTGAAGCCGAACTGTCCCGATCGGAACATCGCCGTGAAAGCATCGCTAAACCCGCGTTGAATGCCTTCGGCCGCCGTCTTGAATGCCTGTGCCAGCGGATTGGCCTGGGCTCGGAGCCGCTCCAGTTGGCGGATCTGGCCTTCGTCCATGATGGCCAGCTTGAGGCGGTCATAGGCGGCGTTGATCGCGGCATACTGTTCGGGCTGGGCGGCCAGCAGGGCGGTGGTCCGCTCGATCTCCAGCTGCTCCAGCTTGCGGGCCGTCGTCAGCTCGATGATCTTCTCTCGGGCTTCCTCGGTGTTCAGCAACTCCAGCCGGCGCACCTCGTTGGCCAGCTCCAGATCTTCGGCGCTGGTCCGCACCGACCGCGCCGCCTCGTCGAGCGATCGCTTCCACAGATCCTGCTCGCGCCTCAGCGCCGCGGTCAGCTTGGCGTGCTCGCCGAGGTCGCTTCGGCCGGCAGCCAGTGCCGCATTCAGCAGCCGCTGCTGTTTGGTGAACTCGTCCTGCTTGGCGGTGGTCGGGTCGAGCTGATCACGCAGCCCCTTGAACGCCTGAGCCTGGGAGGTCGACCACTGCAGTTCGGCGTCGCGGTTGGCGATGATCGCGGCGCGCAGCGTGGCATAGGCCGCGTTGATGGCGCCGATCTGGTCGGGCTGGGCCGCCATCGTCGCCTGGACGCGCTGCAGCTCCACTCGCTCCAGCTCGCGGGCCGCGGTCAGCTCGACGATCGTGCGCCGCGATTCCTCGGTGTCGTTGGCTTCCAGGCGGCGGATCTGTGATTGCACCTGCAGGTCGCGCGCCTGCTCATTGGCGGTCCTAGCGGCAGCACCCAGGCTGTAGGTGTAGGCGTCGGTGTTGTGCTCCAGGATCCCGAGCAACCGAGCCAGATCGTGACCTTCCGCAGCCAGCGCTTTCGAGGATGCTTCAAGCTGCGCCTGGGCGTTCGCCGCCTCTCGGGTCAATTTGGCGAGAGGATCGAGTTGCTCGACCAGGTCGCGAAGCTCGGTGCTCAGCGCTCCGAGCGCACTATTGCTCGAAGGCGGCGGACCAAACACGCTCCCGTTGCCAAACAATGCGGTGTTGACGGCGAGCAGATCCTCAAGCGCTGCATCGACGTCCAGGTCTTTAATCGCCGTTTCCAGCTCCTCGATCTGGAGCCGCAACGCTTTCATCTGATTTCGCTGGGTGGTCGGCAGTTGGTCCTCCGGACCAACGAACGCACCGGAGTTGACTGCTTCAGCCTGTTTCAGGGCGGCGCGGGCATCTTGCAGGCGGGCGAGAGCGCTCTTGCGGGCGACCTCCGCCGCATCGGCCCCGGCGGTGCTGTTTCGGCCGAGCGCCCGGTTGACCAGGTCAATCGCTTCGGCATGGCTTCGCGCCGCCCGATCGGCCTCGGTCTCCCGCGTCGCCAGGTAGTACAGGCCGCCGGCGGCCAGCAACGCGACGCCGGCCGGGCCGCCCAGGAGGTTCATTGCTCCCGACAGGGCCAGGGTTGCCGCCGTCGCCGCACGGGCACTCATCGAGGCGGCTTGCATCGCCGCGGCGTGGGTGACGGACGCGCCGGCGGCGGCCTTGGACGTGGCCGCGACCGCCGTCTGAGCGGCGGCAAGCCGGGCCTCGGCGTCGGCGACGATGCGCGCCGCTGTAGCTTCCTCCAACCGGAGGGCCGCCAGTTGCCGGCCGGTCGCCTGTTGCACCTTGCCTGCGGCCTGGGCTTGAACCGCCGCTTCCAGCGCTGCGACCGCCTGGGCGTGTTTGGCTTTGACGTTTGCCAGTGCAGCCGCCGTGGCGATTTCGTCAGCTCGGGCAGCGGCCAATGCCGCCGCGGCCGTCTCGACTTGCGCCGCCGCCTTCAGCTCAGTTGCACGCGCGCTGGACAGGTCAACCGCGGTGCCGGCCGCCACCGCAGAATTGAGCGACAGCCACCCGACCGTGCTGGCTGCAACCGCCGGCACCAGGGCGTTCAGCGATCCGAGGATTCCGGCGATCGCCGGCTGCAACCGAAGAAACACGCCGACCGCGCCGGCGCCCGCCAGCAGATCCAGGTTGCGGGTCAGCAGGCCAACCGCGCCGGCGACGGCTTCGAACGCCGCCTGGGCGTCACCGGAGTCGACGGCCTCCTGCACGAAGGCCCGCAACTGCGTCGTGGCGTCCACGATCACCGGCGCCAAGGCGGAACCCAGGGCCGCGGCGATCTCGTCGATCGCGTTGCCGGTCAGCGACAACTGCGCCGACAACGTCTTCGCCGAGCGTAGGTACTCCTCGTTGAGGGCCGTGGCGTTGCCCGCTTCCTTGGCGATGATCGCCAGGGAGTCGCCCAGCTTCTCGCTGTTTAGCGCCAGGGTCGGCAGAACCTTCAGGATCTCCTCGCCCTCGAGGCCGAACTTCTCCAGCACACCCGCGACGCTGGCGCCCGAGGCCGCGGCCTGGCCGACGCCGTCGACGAACGCCTTGAACACGGCGACCGCGTCGTCCTTGAACGTCTTCTTCAGCTGCGCGCCCGTCAGCCCGGTGATCTTCTCCAACTCGCGCAGCCGCTCGCCGCCGCCGTCGACCGCCGCTTCGATCGCGCGGAACGCCTTGCCAACCGAAGAGCCGCCCAGCTCGGCCTGCACGCCCAGCGATCGCAACGCGGCCGCCATGGCAGCGGCCTCGGCCGCCGACACACCGAAGATGGCGGTCGCTTGGGCCACCTGCGTCGCGACCTTGGCGATCTCAGACTCGCTGGCGGCCGACGCATTGCCCAGCGCCACGATCACCGACGCGAACTTGTCGATCGAGCCGATGCTCTCATTGGTGACGTTGAGGATCCGGGTCAGCGCGGTCGCGGCTTCATCGCCGGCCAGGTCGGATGCGCTCCCCAGCTTCGCAATCGTCTCGGTGAACAGGGTGAGATCCTTCACCCCTTTCACGCCGAGCTGGCCGCCGGCTTGGGCGATGCCCAACAGCTCCGTGCGAGCGAACGGCATGCGCCTGGCCATCTCGGTAATGGCGGCGCCCATCTCCGACACCTGGCCGGCAGTCAGGTCGGCGGTCTTGGCGACACCCACCAGCGCGCGCTCGTAGGCCGCGAACTCCTGGACTGCCTCGCGAACACCAATGGCCAGGCCCAGCCCGGCGATCACCGTCTGCAGAGAGCGCAGCGAGGTCAGCGCAGTCGTGCTGCGCCGGCCAAGATCGTCGAGTGCACCGGCCGCCCGCGTACCGCCGTCGCGCAGACCGAGCAGCTCGGTCTTGGCGTTACGGACCTCACCGACGAAGCCCTTGCCGTCCGCGCGCAGCGTGAGGCCGACAACGATATCCGTCATCGCTTACCTCGCTTGGCGGCCAGCGCCTGTTGCCTGGCGCTTTGGGCCTGCTGCCGGCGCAGACGGGCCGTGTCAGCGGCACGCCGTCGAGCAAAGACGCGCAGCACCTCCATCTCGATCACCTGGAGGCGCGACAGAATGTTTGCGCGCTTGCGTTTGCGGATCCCGGTCGTTTTCATGACCTCAATCACGGCCTTCAGATTGAGACCCTTCTCCTCACCGCGCTCGCCGGCGTAGATCCACTGAGTCTGGCAGCGCAGGAACAGCATGACGGCCTTAGTGTTCGGCGGGAGGATCGGGTACGGCAGGCGCCGCTCCCGCGTGCTCGCCGCCTGCTCTCGGGCCTTAGCCGCTCGCCGGCGTTGCAGGGCTTCCAGGCCGGCGGCGTCCTGGCCCGCGTCGCGCAACTGATCGGCTACTCCGTAGCCTTCAAGGCCTTCAGACCCTTCGTTACCTTGGCTCCCGCCGCGCGCCGTTGCGCTCGATTGAGCGCGGGCTGGGCTGGCCCAGCGGCGGGCGGCGTCTCGGAGTTTTTTTCCTCTATCCCCATCACCATCCGGCCCAGCGCCTCCGCAGCAGCGGCGCGGATCCGAGTGTCGGCGAACAGCCGAGCCTTGGCCTTGTCGCTGTAGGCGAGCGCCCCGGCACCTTGGCTGGCGAGGCCGGACCACCCGAATACGATGGCGGCGAGCGGGTCACCTTCGCGCTCGTCGTCGCCGGATTCGCCGAGTTGACCGCCGGCGGCAATGAAAGCCGCGACGTCGTCGAGAAGTTGCCTGTACCCGTCGATGTCCACGTAGCCGAAATCCATCCGGATCTCGTGGGTCCGGAACTTGCCGCCGAAGGTCGGGACCTTCACCCGCACCGGCCAGTTGCGGATGATCGGGGTGGCGTCGAAGACGAACAGCCCGCCTTCCTCGAAACCATCCTCCGCGGGCAGCGGCACGTCGGCCGCGTCGATGTCCTGGTGTTGCTTGGCCATGGTCCCGCTCACTTGATCGCCAGGGTGAACTCGTCGTTGCCGGCGTCGGAAGGCACGGCGACCACGCTCATGGAGAACATCGCGGCACCTTCCTCGTCCTGGTACGGTGCCGCCGTGAGCTGCAGCCTCGGCATCGACAGCTGGACGATCTCGCCGCGGGTCAGGCCGTGGATCAGCTCGAACGGCAGGTAATCGCCGTCACTAAGGCTGGTGAAGAAATCGACCGTCGCGAGGTCGAGCGCCTCAAACACCAGCGTGCCGGAACCTGAGCGACCGTTCTGGCGAGCCTTCTTCTGGCCAACCAGGCTGCGGATGGCGGTGTTCTGGCCAACGTTGAAGTTGAACGATCGGTAGGCAACCTCGTAGCCGCCGAAGCTGACGAACGGCGAGTTGTCGTCGGACACCAGCAGCGGATCCTGGAAGGCGCTGAAATCGACCGTGGGCAGTGCCTCGCTGGAGCGAGTGCCGGGCAGGCCCATCATGTCGAACGTCATGTCGAAGTAGTCGTCGGCCGGCGCGTTGAGCGTGACGTTGCCGCGGATCCCGCCGAAGCGGTGCCGGTTCGGGCCGTATTGGAAGAATGCCTCGATGCTCTCGAACCCGGTGGACACCGGCGTGTACAACGTGCCCGGCGCGCGCAGCTGAATGGTGAACCCATCGCCGATATCAAACGGCGTGCCGACCGTCGGCGTGATCGTGGCACCGCCCGGCAGGGCAAACGGCGCGGCATCGGTCATCACAACGCCGGTCTGATTGTACGCCGCCAGGTGGAACACCGCCGGTGCGGCGACCGTGAACTCCGCCGTCGCGGAGGCGCCGCCGGTGGTGCAGGTCAGCGTCACCAGGCGATCAACAATCCCCTCGTACGGATCCGCCGCCGCATAGGTGAACGCACCGGTCGGACCGCCGACTCCGGTCGGTGGGCTGGCGGCGATTGTCGCCGCCGGTGCAATGGTGGTCTGAGCACAGCCCGCAGCCCGCAGCAGCTTGCCGAACGCCGGAGCGGTACCGGCGTCGAGCGCCGTTACGCCGGCGCCTGCCGCCTCGGTGGTGAACTGCATGGTACCGTGCTGTTTGGCGAGCTTGCCTGGGTTGGCGCCGTAGTAGGGACGCACCAAGTTCCGCTCCTTCCGGTCCCCGGTCAGCGGGACGGCGGTCATGTTCTTCATCAGCACCGCGTCGGCCGCGGCCAGAGCGTCGGGCGAGGTGTTGTAGATGCTTTCCAGTTGGGCCAGCAGCACAGCCGTGTTCATCGAGATCTCTTCGGCCATTGCCGTTACTCCTCAGCCGTAGCGGTCAGGATGTCGGAGCCGGTCGACGCGCCGCTCGGCGCGACGACGGCGGTATCGGGGTCCGGATCGGGGGCCTTGCCGCGGCGCGGCCGGGACCGGCCCGACGGCTTGTCGGCTTCGGCCTGGGCCTGGGCCGTCTCGGCGGCCGCCTGATCGGCAGCGGGCCGCTCGGCGCGGCGCTCGGCGCGGGTCGGCGTCTTCGGCGCGTCACCGACGCGGACGCGCTTGCCGGTTACGGGATCGAGGATGTACGAACCTCCGGACATCGGGCTTCTCCTACGGTTGCAGCTTGGTGGCGACGGTGAAATCGAACTGGCGCCAGACCACCTGGTCACGCAGGCCGAGGGTGCGAGACGAAGCGAACTGCATGCCCGCGATCGCGCCGGTGGGCGTCCAACCAGCCAGAGCGCTGAGCAGCGCGGCCTCCAGGATCTCCATCTCGCGCGCGGCGCTGTCGCCTCGGTCATCGCGCAGGTTGCCGACAGCGACCACCACGGCCAGGCCGCGGGTCACACGCTGACGGTGTTTGCCGACCAGCTCGGACGGACCAGCCCGATCGGTTGTCGGCAGTACATAAGCGGCCGGCATCTGGTGGCGCGGCGGGTTATTTTTCAGCGCCGCGAACTCGGCAGCGCCGGCCACCAGGTTCAGGCCGATATCCGCTTTGGCCTCGGTCAGGCGATCGATGGTTTGCGAGATCAGCGTCATGCGGCACCGGCGATCGGCGCGAACAGCCAAGCCTCGAACATATCGAGGACCGACTCCCGATCCTCGGGGCCGATGCCCAGGAACGGCCGCGGCGGCATGGTCACGCTTTGGACGTTGACGAAACTCTCGCCACCACCCTCGGCCGCAAACCCCGGCACGTTGAATGACAGGCCCTCTGATGTCTTTGCCTTGATCACGCCGCCGAACTGGTGGATCGCCGCGTAGATGACGTTGGTACCGACCTCGACTTCGCGCGCGCCGGCCTCATAGGTGATTGAGTCGCGCAGGCGCGCGGTGTCGACCAGGGTCTGCCCACCCTGCTGGACGGCGCGGCGGCTCTTCGGCCAGGTCACGCCGTCGGGGCCGCGACCCTGCTCGAACCGGTCGAGCACGTTGTCGCGCAGGGCCGAACCGATCGGGTCGAGCAGCTCGGACAAATCACCGTCGGCAGCGGTCCATTGCGACAACACGATCTGCGCCTGGACGTCGTCGAGCGAGTAGGAGAACGAGACGCCGGCCATCAGAGATCCCTCAGACCGGAACGGGTGAACTGGCGATCGTCGCCAACGAACTCGACGGTGGCGTCGACCGGTGCGGCGGCACTCACGCCGTCGTCGCCCAGGGTGGCCTTGCCGAGGCTCACGTCGCGCAGCCAGGCCGTCGCGTCGGTGTATGCCCGGCGGACCTGTTCGGTCGGCGCGTCGGCGTGCAGGTAGTAGCGTGCGACGTCGCCGGCGACCCGCACCAGGCGCGCCGGCACCGTGGCCAGCGGCAGCGCCGCCCGCGCCGCGATGTAGCTGTCGATCAGCTCGTCGGCGTCGGCCAACGCCTTGCCGATCACCGCGGCGTCGATCGAGCCAACGTTCGCGCGATCGGAGAGCTGGATCAGTTCCTGCTCTCCGAACCGGTCGACCAGGTCCTGTTGGGCGGCGTAGGTCATGCCGCCTCGCCGCCTTTCTTGGGTTTCGCCTTGCCAGCGGCGGCGGCCTTGTCGGCGGCAGCCTTCTCAGCGGCAGCCTTCTCAGCGGCAACCTTCTCGGCGGCAGCCTTGTCAGCGGCGGCCTTGTCGGCAGCGGCCTT
>CAYNFA010000056.1:0-2419 GCA_964396345.1 uncultured Thalassobaculum sp. | reverse complement strand
GCCTTCGCGGCCGGATCGTCGACGATGCGAACGTCGAGCATCGGGTCGGCTTTGAGGGCCGCGAGTTGCGTGTCGGTGAAGCGGTCGATCGGATGGTCGACGGGCTTCGCCGGGTGGGCGACACCGGCGCGACGGAAACCGTCGCGCCGGGCCGTGATGCGGATGAGTTGCCGCACCATGATCAGGCAGCGAGCAGGGTTTCGACGTGCAGGGTCGCGGTACCGGCGGCCACGTTGGTCGCCCCGGCCGCATCGCGCTCGGCCTTCAGGACTTCCAGGCCCCTCTTCTCCAGCACGCCCGGCACGACCAGGACCATCGGCTTCAGGCGCAGCTGGCGGCCGTGATCGCCCTTCATGTCCTGCATGGCGGCGCGGGCGGCCATGTAGTTGTCGGCCGTCAGATCCTGCTTGGACGCGTAAGCCAGCTGCCACAGCCCGAAGCCGGCGGCGGCGCGCATGTCCACGCCCCACAGGTATTCGTCACGCATGAACACGTTCGGATCGTCCATGTTGGTGAGCGACGTCAGCTTGGCGGCGCGGCGCAGCTGGAAGATCATCGGCTTGATGGCGCGCGAGGTGTCGAGCAGGAACCAGGGCGTGCCTGCTCCGCCGGCGAAGTTCGACACGCTGATCTCGGCACCGTCGGCGCCGATCACCGGGTGGTCGGTGTCGAAGAAATTCTGGCCGTCGAAGCAGGCCGTCGTGAAGCCGGCCTTGAACAGCTCCCACACCAGATAGTCGGGATGCTCGCCGGCGGTCTGCGCCAGGTCGGCGACCAGCGGGTTGTAGACCCCGATCTGATCGTCCTCGATGTCGTCGCGGCTGACACCGACGGTGTTCTCGAACTTCCGGTTGGTGACCTTGTAGCCGTCCTTGGCGACGTTCTCGATCACCCGGTCGCCGATCCACTCGCGCATGCCCCGCAGTTTTGCGAGCCAGCGGTAGTCGTTCTCGCGGGTGGTCGAGGGCACCTGCATGGCGATCGTCTGCCAGGTCGGTTTGATGCCGCCGAGAACACCGTTGAAGATCGTGTTGAAGCTGGTGTTAAGGCCAGCCAGGGACGCGCGGTTGACTTCCATGATCGTGCTCCGGGATCAGGTTTCGATCAGGAGGGTGACCGCCGCGGTTCGCACCGCGTCGTTGGTCCCGCCTGGCGTGAGGGTGATCACGTCACCGACCGCGACCGCGTTGGCGGCCGACGGCGTGGCGCTGTCGACGTCACCGGCGGCCGAACCGGCTTGGGTGATCGTCACCACACCATCGGTGACCGGCGCGCCGTTGATCGCCGCCGTCAGGGTGGCGTTGCCGGTGGTCAGGGCGCCGTCGATCACGCTCCAGATCTTCGACAGCGTGCCGGCGACCGGGCTGACGATCCGGACCGGCGCCACCGCGTCGAGGGCGACCGCGTCCGGAACGGCGAGCGGGATCAGATTGGCGGCGATGTTGGCGCGCGCCGTCGCCGGGCTGGCAACGTCGTCCAGGTTGTTGGCGCCGAGCAGCGCGTCGGCGTCGCTGTCGAACGGGCCGCGGCCGACTTCGACCCACACACCCTGCGCGTCGACGTCGACCACCCGTCCAGCCCGGCTGCGAGCACCGGTATCGGACGTCTTGGCGACGGTCTGATCATCGACGATGTAGCAGACGCTGCCGATCTGCGCGGCCGCGATGGCATCACCACCACCGCTGTTGGCGTAGCGGAACACGCCGCGCTTGACCCGGACGGTCAGGTCGCCGTTGGCACCGGCGCTGTTGTCGACCTGCTCCTCGGCGCGGCCGACTGCGATCAGGCCGGCGGCCGTGGTGCCGCCCTCGGCATAGCCGGCGTTCAGCACCGCCAGGGCGCCGGCATAGACCATGGTCGCCGCGGCGACCGGGAGAGAGAGGTCGACGCCCGACCGCTCAGCCGTGTTGCGATCTCCGGTCAGTGCCATCGATCAGCCCTCCTGTTCCGCGGCGCGGGTCTTCTTGAAGTCGTCGACGCTGATGCCGAGGCCAGCGCAGATCGCGGTGTCTTCCAGGGTCAGCGAGCCATCGCCCGGCACCTTGGCCGGCGCGCCGCCGGTCAGGATCGCAGCGGTGACGACGGGAGCGGCGGCCAGCCAGCCCTCGAACCCCTTCAGGTCCTTGGCCGCGTAGGCGGTCGCCCAATTCTTTTGGGCCGGGATCAGCTTGCCGGCAGCCATCGCGGTCTCGACCACCGACGTGGCCTTCTCGCTGGCGCGCTCGGTCTGGATCGTTGCCAGCGCTGTCTGCAGGGCGTTCACCGTGGCGATCGGCGCGAACTGCGCCGGGTCCGGTACCGAGGCGGGCTTGGCCGCCTTGTCGATCGCGGCGGCCAGCGCCGTCTCGGTCGTCTCGGTCACGCTGAGCTTGGCCGCGAGCGCGGTGACGATCGCCGTCGACGCGACGAGCTTCTGTGC
>CAYNFA010000055.1:0-12364 GCA_964396345.1 uncultured Thalassobaculum sp. | reverse complement strand
AGCAGCGGCATAGCCGTCGGTGTAGTGCTCCTCGAAAAGGTTGTGCAGTTCAAAGAAGTTCGAGCCGACGACGTTCCAATGGTAGTTCTGGGTCTTCAGCGACAGCGTGTAGGTGTCGGCGAGCGCTTGCTCCAGAGCCTTCACGACGGGGTCGGTATTGCGGGTCATGTACGCTTCTCCTTCGATAGGGGGCCACCGTGCCGCTTCCGGATTGATAGCTACAGGGTTGAAGATAGGTGTTGGGTTACCGTTATCCAATCAATTGGTTTGAAGGTTCTGATAGGATCGCTCTATGACGTTTCGCGGCCTGTCGTTGCGGGATCTCGAATATCTGGTGGCGGTAGCCGACCACGGCCATTTCGGGCGTGCGGCCGATGCCTGCCGTGTCAGTCAACCCTCGTTGTCGGCTGGGGTTCGCAAGGTCGAGGACGCGATCGGCGTGCGCGTGTTCGAACGCACCAGCCGGCGGGTGCTGCCGACGCACGCTGGCCAGGAGGTGGTGCTCCGCGCCCGCACTGTGCTGGCGGCGGCGGCGCGCATGATGGACTCCGGTTTGGAGGCGGCGTCACCGCTGTCCGGCGCCTTCGCCCTCGGGGCGATCGCGACGATCGGGCCGTACCTGTTTCCGCGCGTGCTGGCGCCGCTCCGCGCGGCCTACCCGCGCCTCGCGCTCGGCATCGAGGAGGGGGTGACGGAGCACCTGGTCAGCCGGCTGCGCGAGGGCGCGCTCGACGCCGTCGTGCTGTCGCCGCCGATCGACGAGCAGGGTCTGGCGTTGATCCCGCTGTACCGCGAACCGTTTCGCCTGGCCGTGGAGGCCGGGTCGCCGCTCGCCGCCGCGGCGACCGTCGCCCTGACCGACCTCGACCCGGCCGGGGCGGTGCTTTTGGAGGAGGGCCACTGCCTGCGCGATCAGGCGCTCGCCCTGTGCGGCGCCACCGGGCAACGGCCTCGGCACATCGCGATGAGCTTGGAGACCCTCAAGGCGATGGTCGCCGCCGGGATCGGCTACAGCCTGATCCCCGTCGGAGCGGTACCCGAAGGCAGCGGCCACGGCGGTCTGGTACGGTACCGCACGCTGGTCGACACGCAGGTGGGACGGACGGTCTCGCTGGCCTACCGGCGGTCGCGCGACAGGCTGGACGACGTCAGGCTGTTGGCGTCGGCGCTGCGGTCACACCGGCCGGAACACAGCGTGGTCATTGCCGGTTTTGACAATCCTTGATCGCCGCCCGATAACGGCACCCGCAGAGATTAAGAGGCATCCGGTGGCGCGCGACGATCTGTTTCCCGAGATCCCGTTCCGGCGCAGCGGCTTCCTCGATGTCGGCGACGGCCACCGGCTGTACTGGGAGGAGAGCGGCAACCCGTCGGGTCTGCCCGTGGTGTTCCTGCACGGCGGCCCGGGGTCGGGCACCTCGCCGGCGCAACGCCGGTTCTTCGACCCGAGGGCCTACCGCATCGTGCTGTTCGACCAGCGCGGCGCCGGCCGCTCCACCCCTCACGCCTCGGTCCACGCCAACACCACCGGTCATCTGGTGGACGACATGGAGCGTCTGCGCGAGCACCTTCAGGTCAACCGTTGGCTGGTGTTCGGCGGCTCCTGGGGCTCGACCCTGGCGCTCGCCTATGGCCAGGCCCACCCGGAGCGGTGCCACGGGTTCATCCTGCGCGGCATCTTCCTTGGCCGACCGAGCGAGGTGGAATGGTTCCTCACGGGCGTCCGCACGCTGTACCCGGATGCCTGGCGTCGATTCGCCGAGTTTCTGCCCGAGGCCGAGCGCGATGACCTCCTGGGCGGCTACCTCGCCCGTCTGCTCGACCCGCGACCGGAAAGCCACCTATCGGCGGCGCGAAGCTGGGCGCGCTACGAGGCGGCGTGCTCGGCGCTGGTCCCCGATCCGCGCCAGCTGGTTGACATGGAGAACGACCACCACGCCCTGTCGCTGGCGCGAATCGAGGCGCACTATTTCGCCAACCAACTGTTCCTGCCGGCGGAGGGCCTGCTTGCCGGGCTGGACCGGCTCGCCGATCTGCCGGCGATCATCGTCCAAGGACGCTACGACGTGATCTGTCCGATGGTTTCGGCCGACGCGCTGACCCGCGCCTGGAAGGGGGCCGAGCTGGTGGTGGTGCCGGACGCCGGCCATGCCGCGATGGAGCCGGGCATCCGACGCGCCCTGGTGCGCGCCACCGAGCGGATGAAGATCCACCTGATGGCGTGAGGCCGTGGTCCGACCTCAGAGGACCTCGAACACCCGGTAGATCGGCCCGGTCGGCTCGCGCCGGCCTGTAGCGACGAAGCAGGACTTGTTCATCCAGGCGTACGGCCCGTCGGCCGCCGTCTCGAAGAACGGTGTCGTGCGGAAGTACAGCAAGCTCGGGTCGACGATCTCGCCGGCGGCGAGCCTCGCCATGACGTCGGCCGGGCCGTGGCGCAGGCCCTTGTAGGTCATGAAGACCAGCGCTCCGTCCGATGTCTCCATGGTCAGCCGGACGTCGAGCTGGGTGACGCCGTCGGTGCGGTTCAGGATCCAGTCGCCGCCGCCGTCGCGCACCGTGCCGGACAGCCGCGGTCCCTCGAAGGTTCCGCCGGTGACCCGGGCAATCCGGCGGTCACCGTACTGGGTGGTGCCGATGGCGGTCAGCGGCGTCGCCACCGCCAGGCGCATTTCCATCACGAACTCGGTCTTGATCTCGGACATCGGGGAATCACTCCTCGGGCTTGGGGGCGGAAGGGTCGGCGGTGGCCCTTCGTGGCGCTTCGCTCCGCGCGGCCACGAAGGGTTACTCGACCGCGCGGAGGAAGTCGAAATCGACCCCGCCGTCGGCCTGCAGCACGTGGTCCATGTAGATCTTTCGATAGCCCCGGGCGAACGCTGGCTGCACCGCTGCCGGGTCGGCGGCGGCGCGGCGGCGCTCCAACTCGGCTTCGTCGACCAGCAGGTCAAGCTTGCGGTCCTTGACCGACAGCCGGATACGGTCGCCGGTGCGCACCAGCCCGAGCGGCCCGCCATCGGCGGCCTCGGGCGTGACGTGCAGGATGATGGTGCCGAACGCGGTGCCGCTCATCCTCGCGTCCGAGATCCGCACCATGTCCTTCAGGCCCTGCCGCGCCAGCTTCTTCGGAATCGGCAGGTAGCCTGCCTCCGGCATGGCTGCCGGGCTCTTCGGGCCGGCGTTCTGCAGGACCATGATGTCGTCGGCCTGGATATCCAGGTCCGGGTCGTCGACCCGGGCCGCCATGTCGGTGAGCGAGGAGAACACCACCGCGCGCCCTTCCTTCTCGAACAGCGTGGGGTCGGCGGCCGAGCGCTTCAGGATGGCACCGCGCGGCGCCAGCGTTCCGAACAGCGCCACCAGCCCGCCCATCGACTGGAAGGGCTTGTCGAACGGCCTGACGATCTCATGGTCGATGTAGCCTTCGTGGCGGTCCAGCCGCTCTCCGAGCGTCTCGCCGGTGATTGTCATGGCGTCCAGGTGCAGCAGCCCGCGCAGCTCCTTCAGCACCCCGGCCAGCCCGCCGGCGGCGAACAGGTCCTCCATGTAGTGGGCGCCGGTCGGCTTCAGGTCGACCAGCACCGGCGTTTCGTCGGACATGACGTTGAGCCGGTCGAGCGGCACCGGAATGCCGAGCCGGCCGGCGATCGCCGTCAGGTGGACGATGGCGTTGGTCGAGCCGCCGATCGCCAGCAGCACCCGCAGCGCGTTCTCCACCGACTTGGGGGTGATGATGTCGCGCGGCAGCAGTCGGTCGGCGCCGGTGGCGGTGGCCAACTGCATCGCTCGCGCGCCGGAAGCCTCGGCGGCCCGCAGGCGGTCGGCATGGACCGCCGGGATCGCAGCGGTGCCGGGCAGCATGATGCCAAGCGCCTCGCCGATGCAGGCCATGGTGCTGGCCGTCCCCATCACCGCGCAGGTGCCGGCGGTGGTGGCCAGGCTGCCCTCGACCCGGCGGATGCCCGCCTCGTCGACCTCGCCGGAGCGGAACTTCGCCCAGAACCGCCGGCAGTCGGTGCAGGCCCCCAGCCGCTCGCCGTCATAGGGCGAGGTCAACATGGGCCCGACCGCCAGGTAGACCATCGGCACCTCGGCGTTGGCGGCGCCCATAAGTTGGGCCGGCAGGGTCTTGTCGCAGCCGCCGATCACCACCACCGCGTCCATCGGCTGGGCGCGGATCATCTCCTCCACGTCCATGCTCATCAGGTTGCGGTACATCATCGATGTCGGGTTCAGGAAGGTCTCGCCGAGCGAGATGGTGGGGAAGTCGATGGGCAGACCGCCGGCCGCCAGCACGCCGCGCTTGGTCGCCTCGACCAGTTCCGGCATCAGGCGGTGGCAATTGTTGTAGCCGCTGCCGGAGCTGCAGATGCCGACCACCGGCTTCGACAGCATGTCCCGGCTGTAGCCCATCGACGACGCCATCGAGCGCCGCAGGTAGAGGCTGAATTCGTTGTCGCCGTAGTTGGTGAGCCCGCGGCCAAGGCCGTGCGGCGCCGGTTTGTCATCGGTCATGAGCGTGTTCCTCCTGGCGGCGATCCTAGGCGGTCGGAGTCGCTCTGGGGAAGCCCGGAGTCCGGATCATTGCCGCGCGGTCGTCATATCAATCGTGGCTCGCGCCCTCGGCGCCGAACGCCGCGCACACCCGGTCCAGCTCGAGCGTGTGGAACAACGCCGCCTGCGGCCCGCGTTCCGGGCCGAAGTACACGCCGAGTTCCGCCGCCAGCCTGAAGAATCCGGGTGCCGGGGTGCCGCCGCGCTTGGCCGAGACCGCGACCGCCGCGAGCAGGGGACGGCCCTCGGCGTGGTCCTCGCGCATCAGGCGCTCCAGCACCAGGGTGACCCGGTGGATGGCGCGCGGCGGCCTCACCCCGGCGGCCTGAGCCAGGTCGAGGTAGCTGAGGGTGGCGTGCCGCCCGGCCGAAGCGGCCAGGATCGGGCGCAGGCGGTCGGCGAGGTCGGATTCGGCTTCGTCCGTCACGGTCTCTGGCGCTCCGGGTCGCGGCTCGCTATAGGCGGGGGATGATCCTGGTCCGCAGCGTTCTGTTCAACATCCTTTTCTACGGCTTCACCCTGTTGGTCGGGGTGTTCGGACTGCCGGCCTTCCTGATCGGGCCGCGGGCGGTCCGGGCGGTGTCGCGGTTCTGGTCGCGCACGCTGGTCGCCATGGCCCGGGTGGTCGCCGGTATCGACGTCGACCTGCGCGGCGTCGAGAACCTTCCCAACGGACCCGCCATCGTCGCCGCCAAGCACCAGTCGGCCTGGGAGACGCTGTATTTCACCGAACTGCTTGACGCCCCGGCGGCGGTCCTCAAGGAGGAACTGGTGCGGGCACCGGTGATCGGCCCGTACATGCGGGCGATGGACATGATCCCGGTCGACCGCAAGGCCGGCGCATCGGCCCTGCGGCGGATGGTGGACAAGGCCCGTGAAGCGGTGGCGGTCGGCCGGCCGATCCTGATCTTCCCGCAGGGCACCCGGGTGGCCCCGGGCGTGATCGCCCCGTATCACCCGGGAACGGCGGCGCTTTACGTCGGGCTCGGCGTACCGGTCATCCCCGTCGCCCTGAACTCGGGGATGTACTGGTCGCGCAACGCGTTCTGGAAGCGTCCCGGTCGCATCGTCGTGGAGTTCCTCCCGGCGATCCCCCCAGGTCTCGACCGCAGGGCCTTCATGGCGCAACTGCAGCATACCCTGGAAACCGCGACCGCGCGCCTGGAGGCCGAGGCGCGGGGTTAGCTATCCCGGAGGCCCCGGCGGCCCGCGTGGGCGGCGCGCCGGGGCGCCTGAAATCAGCCGGCCAGCAACCGGTCGACGATCGGCGCGACGCCGTCCTTCAGCGGGTCGACCACCGGCAGGCCGGTCTGCTCGGCGATCTTCGACTTGAACGCAGCGGCTTCCTCGGCCGAGACGTTGGACGTGTTGAGGCTGACGCCGACGAACCTGACATCCTCGTTCACCATCTTGGCCATGTGCAGGATCGTGTCCATGGCCGTCGGGATTTCCGGCACCGGGTAGTCGGGCAGGCCGCGCATGTGCGGGCGGCCGATCTCGTGGCACATCACCAGGGCGTCGGCCTGGGCGCCGTGGATCAGCCCGAGGGTCACGCCCGAGTAGGAGACGTTGTACAGCGAGCCCTGGCCTTCGATCAGGTCCCAGTGGTCCTCGCTGTTCGCCGGCGCCAGGGTCTCGACGCTGCCGGAGATGAAATCGGCGATCACCGCGTCGATCGACGCACCCGTGCCCGCGATGAAGATGCCGGTCTGGCCGGTTGCCACGAAATCGGCGTTCAGGCCGCGCGTCCGCATCTCCTTCTCGATCGCCAGCGTGGTGAACATCTTGCCGACGGAGACGTCGGTGCCGACTGTCAGCAACCGCTTTCCCGGCCGCGGCTTGCCGCTGGCAACCGGGTAGTCGCGGCTCGGATGGCGAACGTCGAACAAGTGCCGTCCCTTGGCGGCGGCCTTGTCCTTCAGCGCCGGGATGGTGGTGATCTTGGTGTGCAGGCCGGACGCGATGTCCATGCCGAGGTCGAGAGCCTTGACCAGTTCGACGATCCAGCTGTCGGGAATGAAGCCGCCGCGGTTGGCCACCCCCAGGATCACCGTCCGGGCCCCCTTGGCCGCTGCCTCCTCGATGGTCATGTCGGGCAGGCCGAGATCCGCCTTGCACCCTGGCAGCCGGAACTGGCCGATGCACCACTCCGGGCGCCACACCTTCACCCCGTTGGCGGTCTTGGCCGCCAACTGATCGGGAGCGTCGCCCAGGAACAGAAGATACGGATTCTCGATCGTCGCCACGGATACCCCCTTGCAGCGGAAGAGCCGGCCGGAAACCCGGCCGGCGGAGCGGTTCAGGCAGCGCCGCCACGGCGACGATCGCCCGGTTCGAAGGGAAAATAGACTGGCGCGGCGTGGAGCACCACCGCCAAGGCGGTGTCCGGCGCGGGCAGCGCGCTCGGTCCCGCTTCGATCAATCGGCTTGGCGGTACAGGTCGGCTTCCTTGGCGATCCGGCGCCAGTCCGCGAAGCTGTCCTGCCAGTAGCCCGCGTATGCCTTCGGGCCGAGGAACCCGGCGCTGGTGCCATGCTGCTCAAGCAGCCCGGCGACGCGCGGGTCGGCCAGGGCGGCCTCGAACAATTTGGCGTAGTGCTCGACCAGTTCCGGCTTCGCCGCCTTCGGCAGCATCACGCCGCGGTCGATGGCGAACACCAGGTCCACGCCCTGCTCGCGCAGCGTCGGGACCGCTGGCAGGGCCTCGGCCCGCTCGGCGCCAGTCACCGCCAGCGCCTTGAGGGCGCCCGAGGCGGCGTGGCGCTGCGCGCTGGCGAGGTTGATCTCGCCGATGTCGACTGTGCCCGACAGCAGCGCCGTCAGGCGCTCGCGGGTGCCGTCGAGGAACACCGGCCGGAAGGTGACACCAGTGCGGTCGGCGATCTGCAGGAACAGGAAGTGGCTGGTCATGCCCTTGGTGCTGGCGGCCGTGACACCGGCGGCACCGCGCGCTGCCGCCAGCATCTCGGACACAGTGTCGAACGGGGCGTCGGCGCGGGCACCGATCAGCACCGGCGTCCAAGTGAGACGAGCGACCGGCGCGAACGCGTCCCAACCGAAGTTGGCCTGACCGCCGATGTAGCTCGCCATCAGGCTCTGGTGGACGGCCAGCAGGGTGCAGCCATCCGGAGGCGCCTCGCGCGCCTCGCGGGCGCCGCGCACGCCGTCCTCGCCGCTGAAGTTGACGACCTCCAGGCGTGGTTTCGCGCTGGCGCCGTTGGCCGCGTCGGCAAGCGCGCGGAACAGCAGGTCGGTACCGCTGCCGGCGCCCCACGGCACGATGAGACGGGCGGTCAGGCACGGCATGTCGATGGCGGCGGCCGGGAGCGGCGCCGCCGCGAGAGCGATCAGGAGGGTGGCCACCATTGTCGCGACTCGCATGCTCGGGGCGCGTCCTTCTGTTTGTTCGTCTGGACACGCCGTCGGACCGGCGTTAGGAACGCATCGTGGATCATCAACAGGTTATCGGCGAGGACAAAGTGTCTGGAGCGGATGGAGCGACCGGGCTGACGGTGGCGGTCGGCGGAATGGGCGCGATCGGGCTGGCGGTCGCCCGGGCCCTCGACGAGGGCCGTATCGAGGGGCTGCGCCTGGCCGCGGTGTCAGCGCGCGACACCGCCAAGGCCGGGCGGACGATGGCCGGCTTCCGGAATCCGGTTCCGGTCACAACGCTCGGCGACCTGGCCGAACACGCCGACGTGGTGGTCGAGTGCGTGCCGGCGGCGGCGTTCGCCGACATCGCCGGTCCGGCGGTCGACCGCGGGCGGATCTTCCTGCCGATCAGCGTTGGCGCCCTGTTGCGCCACATGGATCTGGTCGACCGGGCCCGGAAATCCGGCGCCCGGATTATCGTTCCGACCGGCGCGCTGATCGGTCTCGACGCGGTTCGCGCCGCCGCCGAGGGCAGCATTCGCGAGGTCCGGCTGGTCACCCGCAAGCCGCCCCGCGGGCTGGTCGGGGCGCCCTACCTGGTCGAGCACGGGATCGAAGTCGAAGGCCTGACCGAGGCGAAGCGGGTGTTCGAGGGCTCGGCGCGCGACGGTGCCGCCGGCTTCCCGGCGAACGTCAACGTCGCGGCGGCGCTGTCGCTGGCCGGGATCGGCCCCGACGCCACCCGCCTGGAGATCTGGGCGGACCCCGCGATGACCCGCAACCAGCACACCATCACCGTTGACGCCGACAGCGCGCGCTTCACGATGACGATCGAGAACGTGCCGAGCGAGGAGAATCCGCGCACCGGCAAGATCACCGCGCTCAGCGTGATCGCGGCGCTCCGCCGGTTAACGGCGCCGCTGGTCGCCGGGACCTGACGGCCGGCTCTCAGGCCAGCAGGTTCAGCCCGCTGCCGTTGGAGTTCAACAGGGTTCCGATCTGGCTGGCGACCGCCGCCTTGGCGTTGTAAGCGCCGGACACGCCGCCGAAGCCCTGGCTCTCCAGGTCCTTCTGGACCAGGTAGCGCTCGATGAACTTGAGCGCTTCCGGCGTGTACTCGATGGCCTTGAAGAACGACCCGGCCGAGCCGCCTTCACCCTCCAGGATCGTCCGCTCCTGGGTGATGACTGACCGCTGCACGTTCAGCGCGTAACTCTCGGCGTTCAGTTTGCCTTGCGCCCGCCCGGCCGCGAACAGCGCGTCGTTCAGGGCGGACACGCGGTCGGCGATCGAGCCGCCGGACAGCACGGTGGTGTCGAAGCCTTCCAGAGCCGCGGCGAACAGGCCCTTGAAATCGGTCTGGGCGTCGATGGTCAGCGTCGAGCCGAGCGAGCCCAGCGAGACCCGCAGATCCGAGCCGAACGGCGCCAGCAGGTTCTTGCCCTCGGCCGCCGCGCTGGCGATCTGCTGCTCCAGATCTGACTGGATCAGCCGGATCTGGGAGTCGATCCGGCCGCGCGGGTCGAGGGTGTTGGCGGCGAACGCCGCGACGTCGAGGTCGCGGGTCAGGTTGTCGGTGACCTCGCCGAGCGCGACCTTGTAGACGTCCTTGATGTCGTCCTTCAGCGCCTGGGCGTTGCCGGCGGTGATCGTGGCGGGCAGCCCGGCCAGGATGTCGTTGCCGAGATCGCCGCCTTCGACCTGGATGCTGGTGCCGCCGAGAACGTTGTAGGTCGTGTTCCCGGCGGTCAGCAGGTTGTCCAGGTTCACGGTGTTCGTGCCGTCGGTGACGCTGCCGGCGTTCTGGATCAGGTCCTGGAGTTCGGCGACCCGGCTGGCGTAGGAGGCGTTGATCGCCACCAGGTCCGCCGTCGGCTCCAGCGCCTGGTTGGCGAGCGTGTTGATCGAGTTGAGCACGCTCTCGATCTTCGTCGAGCGCGCCAGTCCGTCCTGCACCGACTTCAGCCCGAGCGCCAGCGCCTCGGAGTCGAGTTCCACCGCGAATTTCGACGCGCTGAGGGCGTTGTTGATGCTCGAGACGTTGACCTGGGTCTGGAACTCGGCGGCCTTGAAGGTCGTTTTGGCGGTGTCGAGGCTTGGCTTGGCGGCGTCGAGATCGGCCTGCAGGGTGGCGAAATCGGCGGCCGCCACGGCGTCTCGGAAGCCCTGGAGGTCACCGAGGAAGCCGGCGAGGTCGGTCGACTTGGTAACCGCCTTGGTGCCGTCGGTGGCGACCGTCGTCTCCAGCTGGTCCGGCGTCGCGTCGGTGCCGCCGGGCAGCGGGCCTCCGGTGCCGTTGCGCAGCAGGTTACGGGTCTCGCCGGTGTTGGGGTCGGAGAAGGTCGCGGTGTTGATGTAACCGTCGGCGCCGAGGATCTTGTCGGCGGCGGCCGTGAAGCTTGCCTGGATCTCGGCGAGTTCGTCGGCGTCCTTGGCGTTGCGGGCCTTGTTGAACAGGGTTTCGAGCTCGGTCAGCCCGGCGCGGGTATCCTGCACCGCCTGGTTGGCGGCGGCGACCAGGCCGCGCTGCCCAAGCAGGCCAGGCAGGGCCGCCTGCTGCACCGGAATCTCGGCGGCGTTGACGCCGGCCGGATCGACCGTGTCCGCGTAGTCGCCGTACAGGGTGCGCAGGCTCTCCAGCTTGGAGACGAAGGCGTCGACCACGTTCTTGCTCGCCGCGATCGTGGTGTTGGCGTTGCCGATCGCCGCCAGGTCCTCGTTGAGGATGTCGAGGCGGGTCTTGCTGGCGGTCTCGGACGGACCGGTCCTGAAGTCCTCAAGCTTCAGCTTGGCGCTGATCAGCGACGCCTGCTTCTCGACCGACTGCCGGGCAATCTCCCTCGGCAGGTTGAGCGCCTCGGTGACGATGGTGCGAAGCGGCAGGTCGCCCAGGATATCGAAGCTGTTCTCGACCGAGCCGATGCGACGCAGGAAGAACAGCGCGTCGCGGGCCGCCGGGTTCTGGGCCGCCAGCGACTTCTCGAACGAGGTGGTGAGGAAGTTGTTGATGATCTCGGACTGTTTGTCCGAAACACGCAGGTTCTTGAGGCCGAATTCCGACGTGTCTAGGAACTTGGCGAGCTCGCCGAAGCGGCTGTCCGACAGTCGGTTGGCGAATGAGTTGATCTCGTCGGGGTCGCTGTTGAGGACTGCCTTGAGCTTCCCCGGGTTGTTGATCTCGCCCTCGAGGCCGAAGGCCGACAGCACGAAGCCGAGGGTCTTGCGGTCCTTCAAAAGGTCTTCGACGGTGTCGATCTTGCCGACCGCCTTCTTGAAGGCGTTGATGTCGCGTTGGATATCCTCGCGGGCCGCGAACTCTTTGCGCGCCGCTACCTGGTCCTTCTGATAATTCTTGAAAGCCGCCAGCGCGGACATGCTGGGAGCCCCGGAGGATCCCCCGAGCAGACTGTTGCCCCCACCCAGCAAGCTCAGCGCCAGTTCCGCGTTCAACACGGCAACAACTCCTGTTCTGCCGCAGACCCGAGATCGCGATCGCGCGTCCCCGAACCAGCCGTTTCTCGGCCACCAAACACTCTACTCTTCGCGCCGCAATCCGGCAATTGAATCCGACTCCGGCGGTGCAATCCGAGGGTCGTCCGCCACCCGGCAATCCTTGCCCAGCGATCCGGCCCCCTCCTATAGTGGCTGTCATCCTCCATGCGAGAACCGCGCCAGCGAGACCCCCATGTTCACGACACGCCCCGAGATCCGCGGCACCTTTGGTGTCGTCACCTCCACCCATTGGGTCGCCTCCGCGGTCGGGATGGCGATGCTGGAGCGCGGCGGCAACGCCTTCGACGCGGCTGTGGCCTGCGGCTTCACGCTCCAGGTGGTCGAGCCGCACCTCAACGGTCCGGGGGGTGACCTGCCGGCGGTTTTCTACAGCAAGCGCGAGGACCGGGTCAGGGTGTTGTGCGCCCAGGGGCCGGCGCCCGCCGCCGCGACCATCGGTACCTACCGTGACCTCGGCCTGGACCTGATTCCGGGCAGCGGTTTCCTGGCGGCGGTGGTGCCCGGCGCGTTCGACGGTTGGCTGACCCTGCTGCGCGACTACGGCACCCAGACGCTGCGGGAGGTGCTGACTCCGGCGATCGGTTACGCCCGCAACGGCTACCCGGTGGTCGAGCGGATCACCGCCACCGTCGAGACCGTGCGCGACCTGTTCGAGACCGAGTGGCGGAGTTCGGCCGCGGTCTATCTCAAGGACGGCATCGCCCCGCAGCCGGGGACGCTGTTCGCCAACCCGGTCATGGCCGAGACCTACGCCCGCATCCTGTCCGAGGCGGAGGCGGGCGGCGGCTCACGCGAAGCGGTGATCGACCGGGCCCGCGCCATCTGGTCGAAGGGCTGGGTCGCCGCGGCCATCGACAGGTACGTGCACGCCGAGCCGATGATGGACGTTTCACAGATCGCCAAGGCGGCGTTGGTGATGGCGGAG
>CAYNFA010000054.1:7962-12374 GCA_964396345.1 uncultured Thalassobaculum sp. | reverse complement strand
GGACGCAGGAGATCGATCACCGCGTCGGCGTAGAAGAACAGGACGAAGCATCCGGCGGCGGTCAGGCAAGGCGCCAGAACGCACAGGAACGGGGCTTCCTGAATGCCGCCCGCGCGCGGCGCGGCGGCGGCGCCGACCGATTGCGGGACCGGACCCGGGGTTGGCAGGAAGAAGCCGCGGGCGACGATCGGCAGCAGGTAGGCGACGTTCAGGAGCGAACTCCCGATGTAGACCATCTCGACGGCTGTCAGGTGTCCCTCGACGGCGCCCATGCCGAGATACCACTTGCTCCACATGCCGATGAACGGCGGCAGGCCGATGATGCTCAACGCGCCGATCAGGAACGCGGCGTAGGTGAACGGCATGCGGCGGCCGAGGCCATCCATCTCGCTGATCAGCGTCTTGTGGGTCGCCACGTAGATCGCGCCGGCGCACATGAACAGGGTGATCTTTCCGAGCGCGTGCGCGACGATGTGCAGCGAGCCGCCGAGGATTCCGAGCGCGTTGGCCATCGCGGCCGCGAGCACGATGTAGGCCAACTGGCTGATCGTGGAATAGGCGAGCCGGGCCTTCAGGTTGTCTTTGGTCAGGGCGATGACCGACGCCGTCAGCAGCGTGAACGCCGCCGCGAACATCAACCAGTCTGCGGCGCCGGTCTCGGCCAGCAGATCGATCCCGAAGATGTAGACCACGACCTTCAGGACCGTGAACACGCCGGCCTTGACCACCGCCACCGCGTGCAGCAGGGCGCTGACCGGGGTGGGCGCGACCATCGCCGAGGGCAGCCAGAGGTGGAACGGCATGAGCGCCGCCTTGCCGATGCCGAACATGTACAACGCCAGCAGGAAAGGCAGCAGCGTCGGGTCGATCTTGTCGCGCAGGATGCCGCCGGCGGTGAAGTCCAGCGTGCCGGCGACCATCCAGGTCCAGATGATCGCGACCAGCTGGAATCCGATCGAGGTGCCGATCAGCAGCCCGAGATAGACCCGCGCGCCCTGCTTGGCCTCGGCGGTCTCCTTGTGCGCGACCAGCGGATAGGTCGACAGCGTCAGCGCCTCGTAGAAGATGAACAGCGTGAACATGTTGCCGGCGAAGGCGATGCCCATGGCGCTGGCGATGGCGATCGTGAAGCAGACGTAGAACCGGGTCTGGTGCTTCTCGTCGTTGCCGCGCATGTAGCCGATCGAGTACAGCGAGTTCACGATCCACAGGCCGCCGGCGACGCAGGCGAACAGCATGCCTAGCGGCTCGACTTCGAGCACCAGCGGCAGCCCCGGCACCACCTCGATCAGGGTCACCGCCGGCCGGCCGCCGGCCAGCACGTCCTGCAGAAGAGCGTAGACCGTGAACGCCAGCAGTCCGGCGGTGACCAGCGTTACCGCTTCGCGAAGGTTCGGACGGCTGCCAGTCAGCGCCACGAAGACGCCGCCGAGCAGCGGCAGCAGCAGGGTGGCGGCGAGCAGGAACGACGGGCTCATGGCGTGACCCTCAACAGGCCCATGGCAGCGGTTCGCGCGACTTCGACGGTGAAGTCGGCGTCGACGCCGAACCAGATGTTGGCCAGCACCAGCACCCAGGTCGGCACCAGCATCGACAGCGGCGCCTCGCGCACGACCCGGCCTTCGGGAGCGTCCTGCAGGTACGCCGCCTCGACCACCTTCCAGACGTAGATCACCGCCAGCAGGGAACTGCCGACGATCACCGCCGCGATCGGCCAACGGCCATCGCCGAGGGCGGCGACGATCAGGTGCCACTTGCTGATGAAGCCGACCGTCAGCGGGACGCCGATCAGGCTGAGCCCGCCGATTACAAAGGCGGCCATGGTCCAGGGCATCTGTCGTCCGAGGCCGCGGACGCCGCGGAGCGTGACGTCGCCGACCCGCAGCATGACGCAGCCGAGCGCCATGAACAGCGCGCCCTTGATCAGCGCGTGATTGAAGAGGTGCAGGATCGAGGCGGTGAGGCCGGCAACGCTGCCATAGGCGATGCCGAGGACTATGTAGCCGAGCTGCGCGACGCTGGAATACGCCAGCAGACGCTTGATGTTGTACTGGTGGATGGCGGCAACGCTCGCCGCCACCATGGCGACCAGCGCCAGAGGCAGCAGCACGTAGTCGAGCGTCATCGCCATGAAGCCGTAGTTCGGCTCGAACACCATGAACAGGAAGCGCAGCAGGACGTAGACCGAGACCTTGGTCGAGGTTGCCGCCAGGAACGCGGTGGCTACCGACGGCGCGTAGGCGTAGGCGTTTGGCAGCCAAGTGTGCAGTGGGAACACCGCGAGCTTCAGGCCGAGGCCAACCACCAGGAACGCGAAGGCGACGTGCACCGTGCGGTTGTCCTGCAGCGCCGGCACCCGTTCACTGAGGTCGACGATGTTCAGCGTCCCGGTGACCATGTAGAGCATGCCGACGCCGATCACGAAGAACGTCGCGCCGATCGTGCCGAGGATCAGGTAGTTGTAGGCGGCCGACAGCGCCCGCCGGTCCATCCCGGCACCAGCGGCGACCAGGGCGTAGGTCGACAGCGACGAGATCTCCAGGAACACGAAAACGTTGAAGGCGTCGCCGGTGATCGTGACGCCCAGCAGGCCGGCCAGGCAGAGCAGGAACGCCGTGTAGAACAGACCGTGCTGGTTGGCCGGAATCTCGGCCTCGACGCTGCGACGCGCGAACGGCATCACGACGGCCGCGATGCCCGACACGATGACCAGGACCGCCGCGTTGGTGGCGTCGACCACGTACTCGATGCCCCATGGGGCCGCCCAGCCGCCGATCTCGTAGCGGATCGTGCCGTCGGCCAGGGTGGCCTGCAGCAGCGCCAGCGAGGTGGCGAACGCCGCCCACGTCACCAGGGTGGTGAACCCCCATATCACCGTACCCCGGCGCATCAGGAAGCAGAGCGGCGCCGCCAGCATCGGCACCACGACCTGCAGGATCGGCAGGTGCGGCATCACGGACGGGATCAGCCCGGCGGTCATGGCTCGCGCCCTTCCCGATCGGAGGCCAGGTCGACACGCTCCATCTCGTGGATCTCGTCCTCCTCGATGGTGTCGTAGGCTTCGCGGATCCTGACAACGATCGCGAGGCCGAGAGCGGTGGTCGCGATGCTGACCACGATTGCGGTGAGGATCAGCACGTGTGGCAGGGGATTGGAGAACGTCTCGTCCTTGCCGGTCAGGATCGGTGCCGTTCCGCCGGTGACTTTGGCCAGCGAGATGTAGAACAGGAACACCGAGGTCTGGAACACGTTCAGGCCGATGATCTTCTTAACCAGGTTGCCGCGGGCAACGACGATATACAGACCTGTCATCATCAGGACGACAATGATCCAGTAGTTGTACTTTCCAAGGATCAACTCGAGCATCGTCACCAATCCTCGTCGTCGATCTCGTCGGTGCGGCCGGCGTATGCGAAGAACACGAGCGCCATCACGGCGGTCACCGTAAGGCCCACGCCGAACTCCACGGTGATGATGCCGACATGCTGGCCCGTGGTGTCGTTGGGAAGCAGGTAGTCGTAGTCGAGGTAGTTGCCGCCGCCGATGAACGCGGCGTAGCCGACCAGGGCGAACAACAGCACGCCCGCCGCCGCCATCACGGTCAGGACTGCCGGGTTGAACACGCGCCGGGCCCGGTCGACGCCAAAAATCAGCGCGTACAGGATGATGGCGGCCGCCACCAGGGCGCCGGCCTGGAAGCCGCCACCGGGGCTGAAGTCACCGTGGAACTGGACGTAGAGCCCGTACAGGATGATGAAGGGGATCAGCAGTTTGGAGACGACCCGAAGGACCAAGTGATGCCTCATGGCCGGCGCTCCGGCCGTCGGGTGCCCGATTCCTCGTCGTCGGGGCGGCGGCGGCCGATCATCAGCAGCACGCCAATCAGCGCGGTGAAGATCACCACCGCCTCGCCAAGAGTGTCGAAGCCGCGGTAGCTGGCCAGGATGGCGGTCACGATGTTCGGGATCTGAATGTCGTCACGGGTGCCGGCGATGTACTCCGGCACCACGTGCAGCATGCCGGGAGAGTTCGGATCGCCGAACGCCGGCATGTCGACGGTGCCGTAGAGCAGCAAGGCGCCGGTCACCGCCACCACCACGAACGGCGGCCAGCTGAACCCCTTGTGGGCCTTTTCGCGCCGCCGGGTCAGGGTGAGGGTGCCGAGCAGCAGGACCGTGGAGATCCCGGCGCCGATCGCCGCCTCTGTCAGCGCCACGTCGACCGCGTCCAGCTTCACGAACAGCGCCGCGCACGTCAGGCTGTAGGCCCCGGACAGCATCGTCGCCGTGAACAGGTGCCGAGTGAACACGATGGCGATCGCGGTGATCCCGAGCAGGCCCATCAGAACCATGTCGACGAACATTTCCACCGCTCAGCGCTCCTTCTCGGGCAGGTCCTCGTGGGGAACACCG
>CAYNFA010000054.1:0-7952 GCA_964396345.1 uncultured Thalassobaculum sp. | reverse complement strand
TCGCAGCCCGACGGTGTAGGCGGCGTTGGCGAGCGCGTGGGTCGCGGTCGGACTGGTCAGCAGGATCAGCAGCAGGACGAACAGCAGCTTGACGGTCACCAGCGTCCATCCGGCGAGCAGCATCATGCCGATCAGCATCAGCGACAGGCCGGCGGTGTCGGTGATGCCGGCGGCGTGCAGCCGGGTGTAGAAATCGGGCAGGCGCCAGATGCCGAACGATCCGATCAGCACGGAGACGGTGCCGAGCGCCAGGAAGGCGCCGGCAGCAACCTCGATCACCAAGTTCATCGCGCGCCCTCCGCCTTGTCCTTCGGCGTGCTCGCGACGCCGAGGTGGCGGTAGCGGAAGAACTTCAGCATGGCGATCGTGCCGATGAAGTTCACCAGCGCGTACAGCAGCGCGATGTCCAGGAACTCGGGCCGCCCGGTCAGGAACCCCATGGCGGCGATCAGCAGCACGATCTTGGTGCCAAAGCTGTTCACCGCCAGGGCCCGGTCGTACAGGCTCGGTCCGGCAATCGCGCGGATCAGCACGATCAGCATGGCCACCAGCAGGCCGACGGTTGCCGCCGCGATCATCATCAGCGGGCCCCAAGGGCGGTCACCCGTTCGCCCATGTCGCCGCCGGTCACCCCGTCGGCCGCCGCCTGGGTGATGGCGTGCACCAGGAACTCGTCGCCAACGATCTCGACGGTCACGGTGCCCGGGGTCAAGGTTATGGAGTTGGCGTAGATCACCAGCCCGACATCGGTGGTCTGGGTGGCCTTGACCCTGACCATCCTGGGGCTCAGCGGCATCGTCGGGGACAGGATGATCTTCGCCACGTCGACGTTCGACTTCACGATCTCGACGAGCAGCCAGATCCAATAGCGCACGATCGGGAAATCGACGCGCAGGGCGACGCGCTCGCCGTCCTGGCGGTCCATCCGAAGCGTCAGATAAACGGTGACCAGCACCGAGACCGCGCCGAGCGACAGCAGCAGGATCGAAGTGAAGTAGCCCGACAGCAGGAGCCAGAAAGCCGAGAGGCTTGCGCCCAGGATCACCGCGTGAAGCATCGCGCCTCGTTCCCCTCCTACCGTCCCCGCGCCGGCGCCGGACTCGCCGCTGGCAATTCATGCCACAGGTCCGACACGCAAGCCAACCCTGAGGGCGCCGGGACGTTGCCCTCGCCTCGAACGGCATCGGATGTGGTGGTGACACCGCGCGAATGCAAAGGGCTTTGCAAAAATAGGCATGTAACGCTGACCCAATTGATTCAGAAAGATCCTCTACGGAGATCGAAATGAACGGTGTGAACATTCATGAGGGCCACTGGCGCAATAAAGCGCCGATGGCGGGACCACCACTGTTCGAGCTGTCGATCTTCGGGATGCAATGCCGGGCGTGAACGCCCGGCGCGCCACGCTCTCATCGTTCCGGTGGCCGGCGTGCCGGTCGAGCAGGCGGTGACCGTTGCCGACCTGTCTGGCGCCGACGAGATCTGGATGACTGGCACGCCAGCAGGATTCAGGCCGTGGCCGGGTGGGGACCGCGCCTTGCCGCCGGGACCGGCGTTCCGGCAGGCCCGGGAACTGTGCGGGCAGTTCGTCGAGACCTGCCGGTTCGTTGAGCCTGTGCCGTCTCAGCGCACGGTGATGGCGTAGGTACTGGCCGGCGGCAGGGTGGATATCAGGCCAGCTTCCATCATGAAGGCGGCCATCCGCTCGTACCGCCGTATGTCGAGGGCCCCCGGGCGGAGCGCGAACCGCGGCAGGGTGTCGCGCCACGCCCGGCGGTTCAACTCGTCGTCCACCTCGGGGTGGTTCTTCACGAACAGCGCCCAGGCCTTGTCGGGGTGGTTGATCATGTACTGGACGGCCCGTTCGGTGGCGTCGAGGAAGCGGGCGAGGCGGGGATCGTCGATGCTCTCGCGGTGCGCGACGTAGATCAACTGGTCGAACGGCGGCACGCCGTGTTCCTCGACGTAGAATGCCCGGCCCGGCCGGCCGACGATGTCCATCTGGTTCAGCTCGAAGTTGCGGTAGGCGCCGATCACGGCGTCGACCTGTCCGGAGATCAGCGACGGCGACAGCGAGAAGTTCACGTTCACGAGTTCGACGTCCGCGATGGTCAGCCCGACGGTTCGCAGCATGGCGCCCAAGGTGGCCTCCTCGGTCCCGGCCACCGAGAAGCCCACCTTGCGGCCCTTCAGGTCGGCGAGCGTCCTGATCGGCCCGTCAGCCAGCACGGTCAGGGTGTTCAGCGGCGTCGCCACCAAGGTACCGAATCGCACCAGCGGCAGTCCGGCGGCGACCTGGAGGTGGAGTTGCGGCTGGTAGGAGATGGCGATGTCGGCCTTGCCGGCGGCCACCAGCTTCGGAGGGTCGTTGGGGTCGGCGGGAGCGATCAACTCGACCTCGAGGCCCTGTTCGGCGTACAGGCCCAGTTCCTCGGCGACGATCAGTGGTCCGTGGTCGGGGTTCACGAACCAATCCAGCAGGACGACGAGCTTGTCGGCGGCCTGGACGGGCGCGGCGGTTGCCGTGGCGGCGAGTATCGCTCCGGCGAGGAGCGTGGGCAGCAGGCGCATTCGAGATCTCCCATTGGACATCAGGGGCTTTCCTCCGACTCGCCGGCCTGCCAGGGCATGGCCCGTCGCAGGATGGCGTCGACGGCGGTGTAGAGCGTGACCGCCAGGACCGCGAGGGTGAGGAGGGCGGCGAACATCAGGTCGATCTGCATGCGGCCGTTGGCGTGCAGCATCAGGTAGCCGAGCCCGGCTGACGACCCCACCCATTCGCCGACCACGGCGCCGATCGGCGCCACGGCGGTGGCGACGCGCAGGCCGGAGGCCAGCGCCGGCATGGCCGCCGGCAGCCGAACCCGACGGAACAGCCGCGTCCCGCCGCAGCCGAGGGTTCGCGCCGCGTCGATCCAGAGCGGCTCGACCCGGCGCAGGCCGTCGTAGAAGGCCGAGGTGACTGGAAAGAAGATGATCAAGGCCGCCATCGCCACCTTGCTGGCCATGCCATAGCCGAGCCACAGCACCAGCAGCGGGGCGATCGCGAACACCGGGATCGCCTGGCTGATCACCAGCACCGGCAGCAGCCACGGCCGGATCGCGCGGACGGCGTGCAGGGTGGTCGCCACGGACAGGCCGAAGGCGGATCCGATCAGCAACCCCAGCAGGATCTCGGTGATGGTGATGCTGGCGTGGTGGAGCAGGATCGGCGCGCGCTCGATCCAGACCGTCACGACGCTCGCCGGGCCGGGCAGGATGTAGGGCGGCGCGGCGGTGGCCCACACCACGGCCTGCCACAGCGCGACCAGTCCGGCGGCGATCATCAGGGGCCGTGCCAGATCAAGGATGCGCGTCATGATCGGTGACGGCGGTCCCGGGCGGGCGATGCGACTGGACAGGGCGGGCGTTTCGCGCGGGCGCGCATCATTGCCTCCTTGCTCCCTCCGCCGGCGTGACCCGGATCAGGTTCGTGGGGTCGTCCGGTTTCCCGGACCTCTCAGCCGCCCGATTGCGGCTCCCCCGAAGTGGCACGTCGATCATGCGGGGGCGGCCCCCCCTTGGCAAGCGCCGTTGTGTGCCGCAGTTTTGCGGCCATGGACGTTGCCCGCCCGCTCTCCGCCCTGCCCTCCGGGATGCCGCCGACAACACCGTACCGGGTGCCGCCGGACGTGACGGCGCGCCGGGATCCGTCCTGGACGGGCTTCGATGCAGGTTCCCTGCCGCCGGCGTTTCCGGCGCGCCCGATCCTGGTCGGCAACGAGATCTACCGGCACTCGGTCTACGGTGAACGCCACCCGCTCTCGATCCAGCGGGTCACGCCGGTGATCGACCTGGCGCGGGCCCTCGGCTGGCTCGACGGTTCGGCATACCTGGAGAGCCCGAGGGCCGGCCTCGAGCAACTTCACCGCTTCCACGACGCCGACTACGTCGCGGCCGTGGCCGAGGCGGAGCGCACCCGCGAGGTGCCTGAGGCGGTGCGCGAGCGCTACAACATCGGCCGCAACGGCAATCCGGTGTTCGCCGAGATCTTCCGGCGGCCGGCCACCTCATCGGGAGCCTCAATTTTTGCCGGCTCGGCGCTTGCCCGGGTCGAGCGCGGCATCATCCACTCGCTGGCCGGCGGGACCCACCACGGCCGCCGCGGCATGGCCTGGGGCTTCTGCTTCTTCAACGACCCGGTTCTGGGCATCCTGGCGATGCTCGACCACGGCCTCGGGCGGGTCGCCTATGTCGACCTGGACGCCCATCACGGCGACGGCGTCCAGGACGCTTTCCACGACGATTCGTGGGTTCTGACGGTATCGCTGCACGAGGACGGGCGTTGGCCGAGGACCGGTCCGCTCTCCGACCGGGCCGGTGGCATGGCCCGCAACCTGCCGGTGCCGCCGGGCCTGAACGACAGCGAGTTCGCCGCTCTGATCGGCGCGGCGGTTGTGCCGCTGGTCGAGCGCTTCTTTCCCGACGCGCTGGTGATCCAGACCGGTGCCGACGGTCTCGCCGACGACCCGCAGGCCAGGCTCGACCTGTCCAACCGCGCGCTTTGGGATGCCGTTGCGGCGCTGGTCCCGACGGCGCCCAGGGTGCTGGTGGTCGGTGGCGGTGGCTACAATCCCTGGTCGGTGGCGCGACGCTGAGCGGGATCGACCCGGATGTGGCTTTGCCCGCCGGTGCCGAGCGCGTGCTGCGCGAGCTCACCTGGAACCACAGCCGGGGGCGGAACCCGCCCGAGCACTGGTTCACCACTCTCGCCGACCGTCACAACCCGGGGCCGGTGCGCGACGAGATTCACCGGATTGTCGAGGCGGTGCTGGCACCATGAAGACCGTGCTTCTGATTCTATCGCTGCTGTTCGGAGGTGCCGCCGCCGCCGCCGCTCAGGAGCGCGTAACGCTGGTCATCGAGACCGCCGGCGGCGGCCGCCATGACTTCCGGGTCGAGATTGCCGACACCGACCCGGCGCGCGCCCAGGGGCTGATGCACCGTCGGGAACTCGCCGCCGACCACGGCATGCTGTTCGTGTTCGATCGCCCACACACGATCACAATGTGGATGAAGAACACGCCATTACCCCTTGATATGATTTTTCTAAGCTCTGATGGAAAGATCGTCGACATGCATCGGCGGGCGGTGCCGTTCTCGCTCGACACGATCGCCTCGCAGCGGCGCGCCCGCTACGTGCTGGAGGTCATCGGCGGCACCGTTGATCGGCTCGGCCTGGCCGTCGGCGACCGGGTGTCGGGGGCCGGGATCGGCGGTTAGCGTTTGCGCGCCAGGGTGAGTCCGTCGCCGATCGGCAGCAGCGCCATGGTCACCCGCTCGTCCGAGCGGATCTTGGCGTTGAGCGCGCGAATGGCGAGGGTGTCGGCGCTGCGGTCGGTCTCGTCGACCACCGCGCCGCCCCACAGCACGTTGTCGACCGCGATCAGCCCGCCGGTGCGGGCCAGGATCAGGGCGCGCTCGTAATAGGCGTCGTAGCCCGGCTTGTCGGCGTCGATGAAGATGAAGTCGACGGTCCCGCCCCAGCCCACGGCGATCAGCGCATCGAGGGTTTCCACCGCCGGCGCCAGCCGCAGATCGATTTTCGCGGCGACCCCGGCCTGCTCCCAGTACGGCCGACCCACCGCGGTCCACTCCGCGCTGACATCGCAACACACGAGCTCGCCGTCGACGGGGAGCGCGAGGGCGGTCCGCAGTGCCGAGTAGCCGGTGAACGTGCCGACCTCGATGGCGCGTCGCGCGCCGATCAGTTCCACCAGCAACGCCAGCGCGTTGCCCTGGTCGGGGGCGATCTGCATGCCGGCCGACGGCAGCGCCCACGTGGCCTCTCGCAGGCGCCGGCCGATCTCGGGCTCGCGACCGCCGAGATCAATCACGTAGGCGTAAAGGCGGTCGTCGAGAGTGAGGGTGCGCGGCGACATGGCGGGGCTCCGGGTGCGGGTGAGTTTGCATCCTGGCGTTGGCGCCATGATGCGCAACATCTTCGTCCCGCTTGCGTCGGTGCCGGATATTCCTATGTTGGTGCCGAATTCGGGGTGTAGCGCAGTCTGGTAGCGCATCTGCTTTGGGAGCAGAGGGTCGGCGGTTCGAATCCGTCCACCCCGACCAACTCGCGAAGCGCCGCCGCTGGCCGGCGCGTCGATGTGCACAGGGAGCGGCGGCTCATGCGGGTCCGAATTTACAAGCCGGCCAAGAACGCCATGCAGTCGGGCCGCGCCAAGACCAAGAACTGGATCCTCGAATACCGCGCCGAGACCGCCCGCATTCCCGAGCCGCTGATGGGCTGGGTTTCGGCCGGCGATACCACGAACCAAGTTCGCATCCCGTTCGAGACGCGTGACGAGGCGGTCAGCTTCGCCAAGCGCCACGGTTTCGCCTACACCGTGGTCGAGCCCCACGAACGCAAGCCGAAGCCGAAGGTCTACGCCGAGAATTTCGCCTTCGACCGCAAGATCAACTGGACCCACTGAGGCAAGGGCTCCCGGATCAGGCGCCCATAGCTCAACTGGATAGAGCACCCGCCTTCTAAGCGGGCGGTTGCAGGTTCGAGTCCTGCTGGGCGCGCCATCCGCTCACACTGATCCAGCCCTCGGTCAGTTGCTGGAGTCGGCGATTACTTCGATCCAGTCACCGTCGAAGTCGGTCGATTCGACTACCTTGTAGTCTGCCATGAACCCGTAGCGCTCGGCTGGCACCACCATGGTGTCGCTGGCCGGGTCGCCGCGGTGGACGTTGCGGTTGAGGTGGTAGAGCCGCCGGGTGCCAAGCGCCTTCATGGCCGCCCCGTAATAAGCGTGGTTGCGCTCGTCCATGTGCTGGAAACTCATGGTGTTGATCGCCAGATCGACGCGCACCGGCAGCGAGGCGAGCCGCCAGGGCGGGACCATCCAGGCTTGCTTGCCATCCCCGGCCCGGTCGCCGTCTTCCCAAAGGCCGGCGACTTTTTCGCCGTACAGCGAAGTCAGATAGGTGTGGGTCAGCACCATGTTCACCGGCAGATCGGTGAGCAAGTAGGTAACGTCCGGTCGAATCGCCAGCAACCGCGAGGCGACTGCCCCGAAGCCGCCGCCAATCTCCAGCACGACGCCGCCGCGCGGCACCAGCGACGCGATCCGACAGGCGTAGTAGGCGGACTGCAGGCTTTTGGCAGTCGCGGTCCCGACCCCCGGAAGCTCGACCGTGCGCGCTCCGAAGCGGTCGTCATCGGCGACCGCCGCCTCGCACCAGTTAATCCCGGGCGCCCCGCGCCGGTACAGGCGCGTGAGGAACCCAAGGAACTGGCGGTTGAGATTCGACCCTAACACGCTCCGCTCGGCATCGGTGAAGTCCGGGTAGAGCCGCGAGAAGTCGAGCGGCGGGAAGTCGCCTGGCCTGTCAGGTACCGTCTGGGTTCCGCTCGACACCTCGGAGCGTCGAAAGTTGGCGAGACGCGTGTGATCGAGCGGGAAGCGGTACTTGCTGACCTCGACCCGCGATGGCGTCCAACCTTCGCCCGATCGGCGTGCCATCTCGTCGAGCAGCCGGTCGTAGAGCGTCACGCCAGCGTCGATGTCGACCGGGTGCAGGCGGCGCGGCGGCAGCGGGCGAGGGCGGCGGGGAGTCGCGGCGCGAAGCTCGGCCCAAAGGCCGTTGGCGCGGAGCAGGTAAAGGAGGTTGCCTCGGATCCTGCGGTTCGTTGCATCGAGCACGCAGGATCGGCGCGCGGCCAGGATCGCCGCGGCCGGATCGATCGTCTCGTACGCCATGATGAAGGCGTCGTAGCTGGCCCTGCGCTCGGGGGTCTGGATGAGCGCCCGGCGCAGTTCGGCGGTGGATGTGTCCGTCATGGGTCCGCTCGCTGAGGTGTCCCGGTGTTGCCCTGTCGCCGCGCCGAATGCAAGCCGCAGACGTTAGGCCGGCAGGGCAATTGGGTGAAAGAGCGCGTGACAGTCAGGTGAAGCTCTGAATCGATC
>CAYNFA010000053.1:0-12436 GCA_964396345.1 uncultured Thalassobaculum sp. | reverse complement strand
GGGGCGAGATCGGGGGCTGATACGGCCGGTCCCAGGCGCCCGCCGAGCCGGCGAAGCGCGGCGGCGACCAGCGCGGCTTCGACGATGGTCCCGAGCACCGCCCCCCAGGCCAGCGCCGAGACCCCCAATCGGTCGCGCGCCAGCAGCAGCAGCGCCGCCATCACCAGCGGCGTGAACGCCGGGGCGATCGCCGGCAGCGAGAACCGGCGCCGGGCGTTCAGGACCCCGCCCCAGGCCACCGCCCCTGCTCCCACCACCACGAACAGCGTCATGATCCACAGCAGATCGGCGGTGAGGGCCAGGGTCGCGGGGGTGAGCGACGGGGCCAGCCAGGGAAGGTACACTGGCGCGGACGCCGCCATCACCAGCGCGGCGACGCCGACCGCCAGCAGCATGCGGCCGAGCCCGGCGGCGAACAGGGCGTCGGCGGCGGCGTCCCCGCCTTGCCGACGGCGCTCCAGATAGGCCGGTACCAGCGCGATCTGGAACGATCCGGCGACCAGGGCCAGCAGGAACACCGGCACCGCCAGCGCCAGAAAGAACGCGTCGACCTCCGGCCCGCGCCCGTACACCGCGGCGATCGCCGCCTCGCGCACGAAGGCGGTGAGTTTGGCGACCACCGACAGCGCTCCGATCGTCAGCCCGGCCCGCGCCACCGCCCGGTCGTCGTCGCCGGCCGTCATCGCCGGCGTCGTCGCCGGCGATGAGGCCGGGTTGGACCTGCTCACAGCAGGTCGGAGGGCGCGAACACCTCGACCGGGTGCTGCAGACCCTTGACGGGGTGTTGGCCCATCGGCGTCAGGGTCTCCCCGGTAGCCGCCGCGAAATCGGCGGAAGCCAGCACCCGGACACCGACGTTGCGGGTCAGCTGTTCGATCCGGCTGGCCAGGTTGACCGCCGGGCCGATCACCGTGAAGTCGAGCCGCTCGAGGCCGCCGATGTTGCCATAGCCGACTTCGCCGAGGTGCAGCGCGATCCCGAAATCGACGGTCGGTCGATCCTGCTTGAGGCGGCGCCGGTTCAGCGCCCGCACCAGCTGGACGGTGTCGCGTGCCGCCCCGATCGCCGCCTTGCAGGCGATGCGGTCGGCGGCGGCCCGATCGTCGCCCTCGACCGGGAAGATCGCCAGCATGCCGTCGCCGAGGAACTTCAGGATCTCGCCGCCGCGCTCCTCGACCGCCTGCACCGATGCCTCGAAATAATCGTTCAACAGGTCGATGATCTCCTGGCGCGGCAGGCGGTCCGACAGCACCGTGAAATCCTTGATGTCGGAGTACCAAATGGCGGCCCGCATCGACGCCGTCTCGCCCCGGGCGATGGCGCCCGCCAGAACGCGCCGCCCGGTCTGTCGCCCGAGATAGACCTCCAGCAATTGGCGGGTGAGCTCGCGCCGCTCGATCACCTCGATGCGCAGCGACAGCGCCGGCAGCAGTTCCCACAGCACAGTGAGTTCCTCGGTGTCGAAGCCTCCGGGCCGGTCGGTCGCCCAGGTCATGAAATTGATCATGCCGTCGGAGAACACCAGCGGCATCGCGACGTAGTCGGTGGCGCCAAGCTCGCGCAGGTCGGCCAGGACTGGGAAGTCGAGAGCCTGCTCGGGGACGTCGAGGCGGCGCCGGATGGCGGCGGCGCCCTGGAAGATCAACGGCAACGGGCTGGCCTGGAACGCCGGGGTGTCCTCCATGCCGCGCAGGACGCGGACGGTGCGGGGATTCGGGCGATCGCGGAGCCACACCACCGAGGACCCGCTGGCCTGTGGGTGCAGCGTCCGCACGAAGCAGGTGACCCGCAGCAGCGGCATTCCCCGGTCGGACAGCAACGCCGCCAGGTCGCGGATCAGGGTGCGGGTGGAGGCGTGGTGGCTGGCGTCGGTGAGCAGCCAGGAGATCGGCGGCCTGGAGGCGTCGGGCCGCACCGCCGCCGGACCGTCCTCGGGGTCGTCGTCGCCGCCGTCGTGCATGATCCGCAGATGGTCGAAGATCGCGCGGTCGGTGGTCGCCGGAAACAGATCGGCAAGACGGTCGGCGCGGGGATCGCTTGACGTCACCGCGCCGGCTCCCAAGTATGCGTTCGAACCCGGCGGGGATCGTCGCCTCGGCACGTGCGCGGCAAGTTCGGGTCCGGTTGGAGGGTTAGCATGTTCATTCAGACGGAAGAGACGCCGAACCCGGCGACGCTCAAGTTTCTGCCTGGCCGGCAGGTCATGGCGACCGGGACCGCGGAATTCAAGGCGGAGGACGAGTCGGCGCGATCCCCCTTGGCGCAGGCGCTCTTCCAGGTCGATGGGGTCACGGGCGTTTTCCTCGGCTACGACTTCATCAGCGTCAGCAAGCGCGACGGCAAGGAATGGTACCTCATGAAGCCGGGCGTGCTCGGCGTCATCATGGAGCATTTCGTGGCTGGGCGCCCGACCCTCGTCGAGGGCGACGCGCCGCTCGCCGAGGCCGCTGGGACCGACGAAGATTCAGAGATCGTCACGCAGATCAAGGAACTGCTGGACACGCGGGTTCGGCCGGCGGTGGCGATGGACGGCGGCGACATCACCTTCCAGGGGTTCGAGGACGGGGTGGTCACGCTGCAGATGCAAGGCGCCTGCTCGGGTTGCCCGAGTTCGACGGCGACGTTGAAGATGGGCATCGAGAATATGCTGCGTCACTACATCCCCGAGGTCCGGGAGGTTCGGGCGGCGTCTCCCTATTGATGGCGATTCCAGCCGCAATAGGGCGTTCTCCGGGCGGCTGGAACCATTGATCCGGGTCGGCGGTTGCCGACCCGGATGATACAGAGCGCTGCAGAACCGTCCACCCAGCCCACCGAGGCCTCGACCGCCGATGCGCGCCCGACGCTGCGCCGGCTTCCATCGTTGCGCCGGTGGCTGATCGTTGGCGCGCTCGGGGTGTTGCTGGCGATCCAGGCCAGCGTGCCGGCGGTGTTCGACCCCGACGCCGCGCTTACGGGCAGCGCTGAAGCCGCCGGCCTAGCGGACCCGCCATCGCCGATCCACGTCGCCTCGGCCGAGCGACTCGCCAGCCTTTTCGACCGGCTGGGCTATCGCCTGGAGGCGGTGGTCGGCGAGGCGGCCGCCGCGGTGCCCGCGGTGGGACTTGTCGCCCTGCCATGGGATTTGTCAGACGTCGCCCCGGTCGACCGCCGCAAGCACCTGTTCATTCGAGCTGTGCTGCCGATCGTGCTGCACGCCAACGCCGTGGTCCTGGACGAGCGCGCGCGGCTTCTGGCCAATCTGGATCGGCTGAAGGCCGCAAGCGCTCTGGCGGCGGACGAACGGGAGTGGCTGGTCGAGCTTGCCGAGCGCGACGGCCTCTCCGAGATCGCCGTCGACGCCGAGAGCCTGGGCGAAGTGCTCGACCGGGTCGACGCCGTGCCCGTGTCGCTGGCCATCGCCCAGGCAATTCTCGAGAGCGGGTGGGGAACCTCCCGGTTCGCCCAGACCGGCAACGCCCTGTTCGGACAGTGGACCTGGGACGACGCTTCGGGAATTGTCCCCGCCGCGCGCGCCGCCGGCCGCAATCACAGCGTTCGTGCCTTCGACAGTCTGGCGGATTCGGCGCGCGCCTACCTGTTCAACCTCAACACCCATCCGGCCTACGCGGGGTTCCGTGAGGCTCGTGCCGCCGTCCGGGCGCGCTCCGGCGAATTGCCGTCCGGCAGCGCGCTGGCCGGCAGGCTGACCCCTTACAGCGAGCGCGGCGGGGCGTATGTCGAGGAGATCCGCACGGTGATTCGCCAGAACCGCCTGCAGACGCTGGACGACGCGACGCTGGACGACGCGACGCTGGACGACGCGGCGCTGGACGGCGTCCGCGCCGCCGACGTCGAATCGCTGTCGGCCGAGGGTTTCGATGGCTGAGTGCGCGGGCGGTGATCAACGCGGAATGTAGAACTGCACGCCGTACCAGCGCCAGCGACCATCCGGTCCCGGCATCGTGCAGTTGATCCGCGAACGCCCCGGGGGAAACGGCTCGGCGAGGCGGACCTCGACGCGCGAGCCGAGGGCCTCGACGCGCGTCCGGCCCTGGCCCGAGGCGTAGCAGTCGAGGCGATCGAGGTCGGGGATCGAGGGATCGACCGTGAACCCGAAGGCCGGCGGATTTTGCTGCAGGATCAGGTCGGCGGGCACCCGGTCTCGCACCGGCAGGGGCAGCGCCCCGGCCGTCAGCCGGAACCGGTCGACGCCCCCGTAGGACTCGTTCAGCGCGAATCGCGGCAGCCCGAAGCGATCGCCGCCGGCGTGGGCGACACCGGAATGCTGGCCGAGCGCGGCGGTGTAGCCGCGGCCCGCCACCACGCGCTGGATCTCGCTGCCATACTCCCCGTAGGGATAGGCGATCAGGGTCGGCCGCTCGCCGGTCTCGTCGGCGATCCGCTGGGCGGCGCGGTCCAGCTCGATCTTGACCTGCTCGATCTCGATGTCGGGCAGGTGTGGGTGCGACGCGGTCTGGCTGCCGATCGTGACCCCGCCGGCCTTCAAGTCGCGAATCTGATCCCAGGTCATGTAGCCGGTGTTGGCTCGGTCCACGGAATCAGTCGAGACGAACAGCGTGAACGGAAGACCGGCCTTCTTCAGGCGCGGCCAAGCTTGGGCGTAGACCGAGGCGTAGGCGTCGTCGATGGTTATGGCGATGGTGCGGTCCGGCAGATCGGCGGCGACGCGCATCCGCGCCAGGATCTCCGGGAGTGGTAGGACAGTGTAACCGCCGGCGCGTATCTCCTCGAGATGCGACTCGAACTGATCAAGGCGTATGTTGGTCGCTGGCCACTCCGATTCGCCGAAACGATGGTACATGAAAATCACTGCCCAATCGGCGCCAGCAGCCGGGACGGCAGCGAGGATTCCGGCGGCTCCCAACAGGAGGCCGGCGAGAAAAACCCGGGGACGGAAGGGTGGTCGGCTCATGGCAGGAGAAGAGTACCCGATGGCCGGCGGGAAACGAAGATGTCGCCGGTCTACGCCGTCGACGCGGGTGCCGCGGTGACCCGGGTGCTGGCGCTCGACTGCGCCGCCGGCGCCTGCTCGGTGGCGGTGCGCGACGGCGACCGCCTGCTCGCGGCCGAGCGGATAGCCATGGACCGCGGCCACGCCGAGGCGCTTATACCGATGCTGGCACGCGTCATGTCGAAGGCCGGGACGGCGTTCGACCAACTCGACGCCGTTGCCGCCACCGTCGGCCCGGGCAGCTTCACGGGGCTGCGAATCGGGCTCGCCGCGGCTCGCGGCGTCGCCCTGGCCGCCGGCCTGCCGACGGTTCCGGTCACCACCTTGGAGGCGGTCGCCGAGGCCGTGGGGCCTGCGGCCGAGCCGCTGCTGGTGGTGCTCGACGCCAAGCGGCACGAACTCTACGGCCAGTGGTTCGGGCCCACCGGCGCCACGCTCGACGCGCCTTGCGCGGCACCCGTGGAGGCGCTGATGGCGGCACGCCCGACCGGGGCCGGGCGGCGGGTGCGGGTCGCCGGCGACGCCGCCGCGCTGGTGCTTGGGCTGCCGGTCGATCCCTCGCTCGCGATCCTGCCGGCCGGCGATTCCGGGCCGGACGCGCAGGCGGTGGCGGCGGTGGCGATCCGGCGGCTGGCGGGTGGCGGGGCCGGGCGGCTGACGCCGCTCTACCTGCGGGCCCCCGACGTGACCCCGCCGCGATGACCGGTTTCGAGGGCGTCCGGGTGCGGCCGGCCACCGCCGACGACATGGTGTCGGTCGCCAGTCTCCAGATGACGGCCTTCGCGGACCGCTGGACGGTCGACGCGATCCGCCGGCTGGCCGGGCTGGCGGGGGCGGTCGTGCTGATGGCGGAGCGCGCGGCCGACGCGACGCCGGTCGGGTACCTGATCGGCCAGGTGATCACCGACGAGGCCGAGATCCATTCGCTCGCGGTCGCCGAGACGGCGCGGCGCCGCGGCGTCGGACGCCAGCTGCTGGCGGCTTTCGAGGGGCTGGCGGCCGGACAGGGCGCCGCATCGGTGGTGCTGGAGGTCGCCGAGGACGATCCGGCCGCGAAACGTCTCTACGACACCGCCGGATACGCCGTGATTGCGCGGCGGCAAGGCTACTATCGGATCGGTCGCGCCGAGCCGGTCGACGCTGAAGTTCGGCGTCGCACTCTTCGATGAGCGGCCCGGCGGTCGCGGCGTATCGGGTTGTCGGGGGCCGCCTCCGCATGTAGGGTCCGCCCACTTTCGGCGACCGGGTTGCGACCGGTTCCGATGACGTCATGTCAATGTGACCGATGACCGACGAGAGCGCCTCGCACCCGACCCCCTCGATCGGCTCCCCCTCGGACCGCGGTCTCGGTCTGGCCGTGTCCGGCACGATGGAGGTTCGGCTGGCGGCCGACGAGGCCGAGGTTGACGCCGCCCAGGCGCTCCGGTACCGGGTATTCTACGAGGAGCGGTCGGCCAGGCCGATCGGTGACATGGCAGCTCGGCAGCGCGACGTGGATCAGTACGACGCCTACGCCGATCACCTGCTGGTCCTCGACCATTCCCGCGGCAACGGCCTGAAAGCGGTGGTCGGAACCTACCGGTTGATCCGCCGCAGCCGGGCGGACGCCCATGGCGGGTTCTACACCGCCAGCGAGTACGACATCGCCAAGCTGGTCGGGTTCCCGGGAGAGATCCTTGAGCTCGGCCGGTCGTGCGTCGACGCCGAGCACCGGAACCGCCCTACCATGCAATTGCTCTGGAAGGGAATCGCGGCGTTCGTCTTCCGCTACGACATCACCTTGATGTTCGGCTGCGCCTCGCTTCCGGGGACCGACGTCGAGGCGCTCGGCGACCAGCTCTCCTACCTCTACCACCATCACCTGGCACCGGAGCGCCTGCGCGCCAGGGCGCTGCCCGACCTGCACGTTGAAATGAACCGTCGACCGCCCGGGCAGATCGATGCCCGGTCGGCGCTCGCTGCGCTGCCGCCGCTGATCAAGGGCTATCTTCGATTGGGCGGGTTCGTGGGTGATGGCGCGGTGATCGACCCGCAATTCAACACCACCGACGTCTGCGTGATCGTTCAGACCGACGCCGTGACCGACAAGTACTACCGCCACTACGAGCGCGAGGCGCGGCCGACGTGAGTCCGGGAACCTTGGGTAAACGGCTCGCCGGCCTCGGCCCACGGGATGGCGGGATGCGTCGGCGGCCGCCGCCGGTGCGCGTCGACGAGGCCGAGGAGCGTCGGCTGATCGACCTGGACGGCGGGATGATCCGCTCGCGGCTGCGGGGCGTGCTCCGCCTCGCGGCGTACGCCTTGCTGACGCTGTCGCTGCTGCCGGTGCAGGCGGTCGCGGTGGCGCTCGGGCTGCGGTTGCGCGAGCGGCTGCCGCGGCTCTACCACCGACTCTGCCTGCCGCTGCTGGGCTTCCGGGTCGAGGTCCGCGGTGAGCGGCTGGCCGAGCGCCCGGTGCTGTTCGTCAGCAACCACGTATCCTACCTCGACATCATGGTCCTCGGCTCGCTGATCACCGGCTGCTTCGTCGCCAAGACGGAGGTTGCCGGCTGGCCCGGCTTCGGAACCTTGGCGAAGCTCCAGCGCACGGTCTTCGTCGAGCGCCGCCGTAGCGCCGTCGCCCGGCACGGCGACGCCATCGCCGACCGCCTGAAGGCGCGCGACAACCTGGTGCTGTTCGCCGAGGGCACCAGCAGCGACGGCACGCGGGTGTTGCCCTTCAAGAGCGGGCTGCTGGCGGCTGCCGACCGCGAGGTCGACGGCCGGGCGCTGACCGTGCAGCCGGTCTCGATCGCCTACACCAGGTTGAACGGCATTCCGCTGGGACGTGGGTTGCGGCCGTTCCTCGCCTGGTACGGCGACATGGATCTGGCGCCGCATCTCTGGGAAGTGGTGGCGCTTGGACGGGTGACGGTGGTGGTGGAGTTTCACGAGCCGACCTCGCTCGCCGAGACCGGGTCCCGCAAGGCCCTGGCGACGCTCTGTCATCGTCGGGTGGCGGCCGGGGTTTCGCGGGCCAACGCCGGTCGTTGAGGCGGTTGGCGGGGCTTCGTCGCAAGAGTGTCGCTTGACAGGGCGCCCGCAACTCGTAGGTTCAAATTCAGAAGGGTGCGCTCGGCGCGCCCGCCAGGATCGACGGTGATCGTGCCACGAGGGATCGAGACCGACTTGAAGTCGCCCGCATACGGTGCATCGGCCGCTGCGACTGTCGAAGGGCGTTAGGCGGCGAACCTTGGCCAAAAAGCTCTTCGTCAAGACCTACGGCTGCCAGATGAACGTCTACGACTCCGACCGGATGGCGGATGTCCTGGCGCCACACGGTTACGAGTCCTCCGATACTCCCGAGGGCGCCGACCTCGTTATTCTCAACACCTGCCATATCCGGGAAAAGGCCACCGAGAAGGTCTACTCGGAACTCGGCCGACTCCGCGCGCTCAAGGACGAGGCGGCGCGCCAGGGTCGACGGATGCTGATCGGCGTTGCCGGGTGCGTCGCCCAGGCGGAGGGCGAGGAGATCGCCCGTCGGGCGCCGGTGGTCGACCTCGTGTTCGGCCCGCAGACCTACCACCGGCTGCCGGAGATGCTGGTCCGTGCGCTCGATCGCGACTCCCCGGGTGGCGCCCGGGTGGTCGACACCGACTTTCCGGCCGAGGCCAAGTTCGACCATCTCCCGGAGGCGAGCGGCAACCGGGGCGCGACCGCCTTCCTGTCCGTTCAGGAGGGCTGCGACAAGTTCTGCACGTTCTGCGTGGTGCCGTATACGCGCGGCGCGGAATTCTCCCGTCCGGCGGCGGACGTTTTGGCGGAGGCCCGTCGGCTGGTAGCGGGCGGCTCCGCCGAAATCACCCTGCTCGGCCAGAACGTCAACGCCTATCACGGCGTCGGCCCGGAGGGCGCGACCTGCGGCCTCGGCCGGCTGATCCGGGCGCTGGCGGACATCCCGGGGCTTCAGCGGCTGCGCTACACCACGTCCCATCCGCGCGACGTCGACGACGAGCTGATCGCCGCCCACCGCGATGTCGCGGCGCTGATGCCGTACCTGCACCTGCCGGTGCAGTCCGGCTCGGATCGCTTGCTGACCGCGATGAACCGCAAGCACACCGCCGATTTTTATCGGCGGATCGTTGACCGGCTCCGGGACGCCCGTCCCGACCTCGCGCTGAGCTCGGACTTCATCGTCGGCTTCCCCGGCGAGACCGATCAGGACTTCGCCGACACCCTCCGCCTGGTGCGTGAGGTCGGCTTTGCCCAGGCGTACACGTTCAAGTACAGCGCCCGCCCCGGAACCCCGGCCGCGGACATGGGGGACGCGGTCCCGGAAGCGGTCAAGGCGGACCGGCTGTCGGCACTGCAACAGCTCATCGGCGCCCAGCAGGTCGCCTTCAACAAGGCGGCGATCGGGTCGGTGCAGCCGGTGCTGTTCGAACGGCGCGGCGCTCGCCCCGGTCAACTGATCGGCCGTGGCCCCTGGATGCAGTCGGTGCACGCCGACGCACCGGACCGCCTGCTCGGCCGCGTCGTGCCGGTGCGGATCATCGACGGCCATGCCAACAGCCTGTCCGGGGCCGTCGTGACGATCGCCGGTCCGGAGCCGGCACCACCCGCAATCGAAAGGGTCATCGCTTGAGCTCGGACACCGCCTCGATCCAGCTCGAATTCCACGACCATTCGCTGCTGCCGCTGCTGTTCGGGGAGCACGATCGCAACCTGACCCGCATCGAGCAGAAGCTGAAGGTCTCGCTGGCCCCGTTCGGCAACACGCTCCGGATCTCCGGCGACGGCGAGTCCGCGCCGGTCGCCCAGAAGACCCTGGAGGCGCTGTACCGGCGGCTGGAAAAGACCCGCAGCAAGGGCCGCGAGCCCTGGGCGCTCGAGATCGGCGACGTCGACGCGGCGATGGCCCTGGTGGCCTCGGTCGACGGTGCCGACGAGGTCCGGCGGTTCGCCGCCGGCGAGGCCGTGCTGGAGACCTGGAAGCGCCCGATTCACGCCCGCTCGGCCAACCAGCAGGTCTACGTGAAGGCGCTGCTGGATCACGAACTGGTGTTCGGCCTCGGCCCTGCCGGTACCGGCAAAACCTACCTCGCGGTCGCCGTCGCGGCGGCGATGCTGAAGGCCAAGAGGGTGGACCGCATCATCCTGTCGCGCCCCGCCGTCGAGGCCGGCGAGCGGCTTGGCTTCCTGCCGGGCGATATGAAGGACAAGGTCGATCCGTACCTGCGGCCGCTCTACGACGCCCTCTACGACATGATGCCGGGCGAGCAGGTCGAACGCCGTTTGGCGGCCGGCGAGATCGAGGTGGCGCCGCTCGCCTTCATGCGTGGCCGAACGCTGGCCAACGCCTTCGTCATCCTGGACGAGGCGCAGAACACCACCCCGACCCAGATGAAGATGTTCCTCACCCGGCTCGGCGAGCGTTCCCGCATGGCGATCACCGGGGATCTGTCGCAGGTCGACCTGCCGCTCGGCGCCAAGTCCGGCCTGCGCGACGCGGTCGAGGCCCTTGATTCCGTTGAGGGCGTCTCCTTTATCGAATTCACCGCGGCGGACGTGGTGCGGCACCCTCTGGTGACGCGCATCGTGCACGCCTACAACCGTCGGGAGGGGTCTCTCCTGACCACCGGCAACAAGCGATGACCGACGACGACAACGACGCCGACGACCGACCTCGATCTAGTCCCGCCTCCGCCACCGTGGATTTGGGTGTCCGGGTGGACGATCCCGGCTGGACCGCCCTGGTCGCCGCCCCCGAGGCGGTGGTCGGCGAGGCGGCTGCCGCCGCTCTTGCCGCCTTCGAGCCCGAGGCGGTAGAGCTTTGCGTGGTGCTGTCGGATGACGCGTCGGTTCGCGCGCTGAACATCCGCCACCGCGGCAAGGACGCACCGACCAACGTGCTGTCGTTCGCGCCGGCGTTCGTGCCACCGGAAGGACCGCGACCGCTCGGCGACGTCATCCTGGCGCTGGAGACCGTGCAGCGCGAGGCCGTCGAGCAGGGCAAGTCCGCTGCCGACCACCTGCGCCACCTGGTGGTGCACGGCGTCCTGCACCTGTCCGGTTACGACCATGAGACCGACGCCGAGGCCGAGGAGATGGAGGCGCTCGAGCGCGAGGTCCTGGCCCGCCTCGGGGTCGCCGATCCCTACGCCGAGCTGGCGGTCGACGCGCTCGGTGGCGGGAGGGCGGCATGACCGACAACGGCAACGGCAACGGCACCGGCCCGGCGGCGGAGCGCGGTGCGGTCGCCGAGGCGGTGCGTGGCCTGCTGAGAGCCGTCGGCCTCGTGCGGAATGGCAGCACGGGTGTGCGCGCTTCGCTCGAGGAACTGATCGAGGAGAACGCCGAGGACGCCTCGCCGATCGACCCGCACGAGGGCGCGATCATCCGCAACGTGCTGGGGCTGCGCGACATCACCGCCTACGACGTGATGGTGCCGCGCGCCGACATCATGGCGGTCGAGCAGTCGGTGGCGCTGTCGGAGGTCGCCAAGCTGATGGGCGGGGCGGCGCACTCGCGGATGCCGATCTACCGCAGCACGCTCGACGACGTCATCGGCATGGTCCACATCAAGGACGTGATCGGCCACCTGAACCGCGGCGAGGACGTGCCGGTGTCGCAGCTGGCGCGCGAGGTTCTGTTCGTCGCGCCGTCGTCGCGGGCGCTCGATCTGCTGCAGGAGATGCGGATGACCCGGCGGCATCTGGCGCTGGTGGTCGACGAGTACGGAGGCATCGACGGGCTGATCACCATCGAGGATCTGGTCGAGGAGATCGTCGGCGAGATCAGCGACGAACACGACGTCGACGTCGGCCCGAAGCTGGAGGAGAAGCCGGATGGCACGATTGTCGCCGACGCGCGGGCCACGGTGGAAGAGTTCGAGGCGCTGGTCGGCCCGGTGCTAACCGAGGATGAGCGCGAGGAGATCGACACGCTGGGCGGTCTGGTGTTCAGCCTCGCCGGCCGGGTGGCGACCCGGGGCGAGGTGATCCGCCACCCGTCGGGACTGGATTTCGAGGTGGTGGCGGCGGATCCGCGACGCCTTCGCACGTTGCGGGTACGCCGTCGGCCGGCGACGGTCGAGCGTGCCGCCGAGTAGCGTCGCCGCCCGGATCGGCATCACCCTTGCCCGTCCATGGGTGCGCGCCGGCTGCGTGCTGCTGTCCGGTGCCGCGACCGCGGCGGCGTTTCCGCCGGTCGGCCTGATTCCGGCGGTGTTTGCCGTCGCGGTCCTGGCTTGGGCGGTGCGCGTCGCCGCCACCGACCGCGCCGCGGCTCTCGCCGGTTGGCTGTGGGGATTCGGATTTCACGTTGCCGGGCTCTACTGGATCGCCAACGCCCTGCTGGTTGACGGCGCGCGCCATGGCTGGCTGATTCCGTTCGCCGTGGCCGGGCTGCCGGCGGTGCTCGGGCTGTTCACCGCGACGGCGGCTTGGTGCGCCCGCCGGTTGGCTCCGTCCGGGGTTGCCTTCTGGCTGGCCCTGGTCG
>CAYNFA010000052.1:0-12579 GCA_964396345.1 uncultured Thalassobaculum sp. | reverse complement strand
GCAGTGTCGCGGGCTGGCCCTGGCCCTCGGCGCGGGCCGCCTCCTCGATCCGGCGGGTCACCTCGGCAACGTTCAGTATCCGGCTTGCCCCGGAATTCAGGGTCTCACGCAACGAGCGGTCGACGTCCGTCATCGGGTTGGGGATCGGATTGTGTTGATGCCGATTCCATGCTTTCACACCCGGCAGCGGCCTGCAACGGTCGCGCCAGATCGACGTGGGAGAGGACGTGGCATCAGCCGGGCATGACAGGCGCGCCGTCCCGTCCGCGATCGTTGCGGCGATAGCGCTGTCGTGGTCGATCGCGCTGCCGGCGGCGGCCGAACCACCGATGGCGTTCCCGGACCGTCCGGCGCTGCGCGTTGTCTACGAGACCACCCCGAATCCGCCGCGCCACCTCGGCGAAGGCACGGCGATCGACTGGAGCCGGCCCGGGTTGACCCTCGAACTGCTGAAGCGGGTCGGCGAGCGGACCCGGGTCAACCTGTCGTTCCGGCGGGTCCCGTGGAAGCGCGGCCTGTTGATGCTGGAGACGGGCGAGGCCGACGGCATCTTCCACGCCAGCCACCTGCCGGAACGCGAGGCGATCGGCGTCTACCCCAAGACCGCCGACGGCCGCCCGGACGAGGGCAGGGCCTTGTTCGTGCAATCCTATGCCCTGTTCGTGGTGCCCGGATCCTCGGTCACCTGGGACGGCCGGAGCATCGGCGGGCTTGGCGGCCGGCCGGTCGGGGCGAGCGCCGGGTACTCGGTGGTCGGCGATCTCGAGCGCCTGGGCGTGCCGGTCGAGGTCGGCCGGCTTCCGACCCTGAACCTCTACAAGCTGGTAGAGGGCAGGATCGCCGCCTACGCGGAGCTCGAGAACATGGCCGGCGCGCTGATCCGGCGCGACCCGGCCCGCTTCGGCTCGATCGTGAAGCTCTCGCCGCCGCTGGTTTCCAAGCCCTATCACCTGATGCTGTCGATCGGGTTCGTGCAGCGCGACCGCGCGCTCGCCGAGACGATCTGGGACGCCATCGCCGAAATCAGGGACTCCGAGGAGTTCCGGCGGCTCGGCCAGCGTTACGCCGGTGGGTCCTGATCGCATGTCCGGCAGCCTCGACGGTCAAGGCGCGCGGCGTTCGGATGCCGGAACGGTGCGTTCGCCGGTCACCCGCAAACTGTTCCGGGCCGCCTTCCTGATGTATCTCGGCGCCGCCATCGCCATCACGGCGGCGTTCGTAGGCGAGGCCTGGCTGACCGCCCGCGGCGACATCGAACGCGAGCTCTCGATCTACCGCCGGGCCATGGAGGAGGCCCTCTCCGCGTCGCTGTGGTCGGTCGACGTCGAGGCGATGACGGCGATCGCCACCGGCATGCTGGCGATCCCCGATATCGCCGGGATCCGGATCGTCGACGACACCAGGACCCTGGAACTGGTCTCGCTGGGTGGCCCGACGCGGCCGGGCGGCGGGCCCGGCGAGCCGATCACCCTGGAGTTCCCGGTCTTCTACCAGCACGCGGTGGGCCGCGACCTGGTCGGCTGGGTGACGCTGGCCGCCACGCCGCTCGCCCTGGCCGAGCGGCTGCAGTGGCGGATCGCGCTGATCGTGGTCGCGGCGGCCGTCAAGACCGTGATCCTGTGGCTGATCTTCGAGCGGGTCGGCCGGTCGATCCTGGCGCGGCCGCTGACCCGTCTTACCCGGGCGGTGCGCAGCGCCGGCGAGGGCCGGCTGGAACCGGTCGAGTTCGACAAGGCGACCGCCGCCTCGGCGGCCGGCACCGAGATCGAGGAACTGCGGCGTGCCTACAACGGCATGGTGGCCGCGCTCAGCAGGGGGCGCGCCGAGATCGCGGCGCTCAACCGGGACCTGGAGGCGCGCGTGACGGAGCGCACCCAGGCGCTCGAGAACCGCACCGCCGAGCTGTCGGCGGCGATCGCCCGGGTCGACCAGGCCCGTCGCCAGACCGCCGCCGCGCTCGACGCCGCCGAGCGGGCCGGCCGCGCGAAGTCCGAATTCCTGGCCCTGGTCAGCCACGAGCTTCGGACCCCGCTGAACTCGATACTGGGCTTCTCCGAACTGGTGCGCGACCAGGTCGTGGCCGGCGGCAAGCCCGAGCGCATGGCCGAGTACGCCACCGCGATCCACACCAGCGGCAACCACCTGCTGACCCTGATCAACGACATTCTCGACCTGTCGAAGATCGAGGCCGGCCAGATGGACATCCACCCTGAATGGATCGATCCGGCGGCGGTCTCGCGGGCGGTCACCGAGATGCTGCGCCAGCAGGCCCTCCGCAAGGGTCTGACCCTTGAGTGCCGCTTCGAGTCGTCGATCGGCCCGCTCAAGGCCGACCCGCGGCGTTTCCGGCAGATGCTGATGAACCTGCTGTCCAACGCCGTGAAGTTCACCGAGGCGCCGGGCGCGGTGACGGTCGAGGGCCGGGTGACGCCGGAAGGCTGGCTGGCGGTGGCGGTCGTGGACACCGGCATCGGCATGCGCAACCAGGATATCGCGCGCGCCCTCGAGCCGTTCGGACAGATCGACGGACCGGCGACCCGCAGCCATCAGGGTACCGGCCTCGGCCTGCCGCTGGTGTCCCGCATGGCGCGCCTGCATGGTGGCCGGCTGAGCGTCGACAGCGCCCCAGGCCGCGGCACCACCGCAACCATCTGGTTCCCGCCGGGCGCCCGCCGCGACCCGCCGGCGGCGATGCGGCAAGGCTGATCGGCGGTCATCCCGCCTCAGCGGCGGCTATCAATGATTCTGATCGCTGTTTCATATGGTTCGGGGTATCATTTGAAGTAGTGCTTCAGAAACTGGGGGCGGGGTTATGGCCCGCACGACCGTATCAGGACGGCGACCGGCCCGGGCGTCCACGACCAAGGCCCAGCTGCGCCAGGGTGCCCGCCGGGCGCGACCCACGCGGGGGCTTTTTGGCCGGATCCTGCGCTTCGCCGCGCTGTGGAGCGTGGTCGCCGGGCTGTGGGCGGTGGTGGCGGTTGGCGGCCTGCTGGTCTGGCACGCCTACCGGCTGCCCGACATCGGCGACCTCGATCGCTACTCGCGCGCCGGGGCGGTGCGGATGGTCGGCGCCGACGGCCGCATGTTCGCGTCGTTCGGCCCGATGCACGGCGACGCGCTCGGCGTCGACGAGCTGCCGGTCCACCTGATCCAGGCGGTGGTCGCCACCGAGGACCGCCGCTTCTACCATCACTTCGGGGTCGACCCGATCGGCCTGGCGCGGGCGGCGTGGACCAACCTGACCGCCGGGCGGGTGGTGCAGGGCGGCAGCACCCTGACCCAGCAGCTCGCCAAGAACGTCTTCCTGACCGCCGACCGGAGCTACGAGCGCAAGATCCAGGAACTGCTGCTGTCGTTCTGGCTGGAGCGCAACTTCAGCAAGGACGAGATCCTGGCGATCTACCTGAACCGCGTCTATTTCGGCGCCGGCGCCTACGGTGTCGACGCGGCGGCGCGCAAGTATTTCGGGATCCCGGCGTCGCGCCTCGGTCTCGCGGAATCGGCGCTGCTGGCCGGCATGCTCAAGGCGCCGACCCGCTACAACCCGGCGGTGGCCCCGGAACTGGCCGGGGGCCGGACCTCGGTTGTGCTCGCCAACATGGTCGACGCAGGCTTTATCGACCAGGCCGCCGCGCGCGCTGCCGCCGCCCTGCCGATCGCCATCGCCGGCCCGGCCGGCCGGGGTGTCGGGCCGCGCTACTTCGCCGACTGGGTCTACGACAGCCTGCCCGATTTCGTTGGCCGCCCGGCCTCCGACCTCGAGGTCGACACCACCCTCGACCCGGCGCTGCAGGCGCTCGCCGAGCGCGCGATCGCCGAGGGCCTGGCGGCGTCGCGACACGGTGCCGGCGTGCAGGCCGCGCTGGTGGCGCTCGACCCGGCGACCGGCGCGGTGCGGGCCCTGGTCGGCGGGCGAGACTACGGCCGCAGCCAGTTCAACCGAGCGGTCCAGGCTCGACGCCAGCCCGGCTCGACGTTCAAGCCGCTGGTCTATCTGGCGGCCCTGGAAGCCGGGTGGTCGCCCTCGGACGGCATCGACGACGCGCCGATCCGGATCGGCGGCTGGGCACCGGCGAACATCGACGGCAAGTTCGACGGCCGGATCAGCCTGGCCCAGGCGCTGGCGCGCTCGCGCAACGCCGCGACCGTGCGCCTGCAGGAGCAGGTCGGCCGGTCGCGGGTACGGGTCCTGGCCGAGCGACTGGGGCTGTCCGGCCCGCTCCCCGATGGGCCGAGCCTGGCCCTCGGCACCGGCGAGGCCAGTCCGCTGGAACTCGCCGGGGTGTATGCCGGCATCGCCAACGGTGGCCGGGCGGTGTTTCCCTACGCCGTCGCCGCGGTGCGCGACCGCGACGGACGGCTGCTGTACACCCGCGCCGGATCCGGCCTGTCGGAGGCGGCCTCGCGGCGCTCGGCGGCGACCCTGACCGCCATGCTGACCGGCGCCATCAACGCTGGCACCGGCACCGCCGCCCGCCTCGACCGACCGGCCGCCGGCAAGACCGGCACCACCCAGGACTACCGCGACGCCTGGTTCGCCGGCTTCACCGCCGACCTCGTGGCGGTGGTGTGGGTCGGGCGCGACGACAACGCGCCGATGGACAAGGTCACCGGCGGCGGCTTGCCCGCCGACATCTGGAAGCGCTTCATGGCGCCGGCGCACCAGGGCTGGCCGGTCCGTCCGCTTCCCGGGATCGACGGCCAGGCGCGCTTGGCGGGGGACGGCTAGGACGCCGGGTGATTCCGGACCGGCCACACGATCAGCCGGAAGCTCAGCAGGGTCAGCAGGGCGGCGAGCGCGATGCCGGTCGCCATCGGCCGGGCGGTGCCGTCGAAGGCGTGGCCGATCAGCAGGCCGACCGCCGCCGCCACGCCCATCTGGCTGAACCCGAGCAGCGAGGATGCCGCCCCCGCCATGGTCGGGAACGGTCCGACGGCGCCGGCCTGACAGTTCGGGAACACCAGCCCGACCCCCAGCATCGCGACCACCTGCGGGATCACGATGGTCTCGATGCTGGCCTCGCCGGCCCAGGCGAAGCCGGCCATCACCGCGCCCGCGGCGGTCGAGATCGAGGCGCCGGCCAGGATCAGCCGGTCGACGCCGACCCGCCGGCCGATCCGCCCGGAGATGAAGGTCCCGCTCATATAACCGATCACCATGGCGGCGAAGCACAGCCCGTAGACGTCAGCGGTCAGGCCGACCACCTGGATCAGCACGAAGGACGAGCCCGAGATGAAGCTGAAGATGACGCTGTAGCAGGCCGAGATCGTCGCCACGTAGCCGACATAGGCACGGTGCGACAGCAGGGCCGAGTAGCTGCGCAGCAGGCCGCGCGGCGAGGTCGCGTCCGGGTTCCGGTGGGCGTTGGTCTCGTCCAGCATCAGCAGCACGCCGACCAGGGCGAGGCCGGAGAACCCGGTCAGCACCCAGAACGTCGCCTGCCAGCCGTAGACCACCTGCAGCCAGCCGCCGAGCACCGGGCCGATGGCGGGCGCCAGCGCCATCGCCGTGCCCATGTAGGACAGCACCGTCGCCGACCGCTCGCGCCCGTAGACGTCGCGCACCACCGCGCGCGCCAGCACCGGCCCGGCACAGCAGCCGACCGCCTGGAAGGTGCGTGCGACGATCAGCGCCTCGATGGTCGGCGCCAGCGCGCAGGCGACCGACGACACCACGTAGATCACGATCGCGCCGATCAGCACCGGGCGCCGGCCGAAGCGGTCGGACAGCGGCCCGTACACCAGCATCGACACCGCGAACGCCACCATGAAGGCGCTGAGGGTGAGCTGCACGGTCGGCACGTCGCTGTCGAAATCCATCACCAGCGCGGGCAGCGACGGCAGGTACATGTCGGTGGAGATCGGGCCGAACGCGACCAGCATGGTCAACAGGGCGGCGACCGCGACGGAATCGGGACGGGGGCGGGTCATCGGGCTCGACCGTGGTGGTAGCGGGACACCCGCTTACGCCGCGGCGGCCGCCGCGGCAAGGGGGCGCCGTTCTCAGCCGTAGGCGTGCAGCCGGCCGCCGTGACGCTTCAGCCAGGCGCGCTCGCGCTCGAAGTCCGGCATCAGCCGCCCGACCAGCCGCCAGAACCGCGGCGAGTGGTTCATCTCGACCAGATGCGCCGCCTCGTGGGCGACCACGTAGGCCAGCACGCTCTCCGGCGCCAGGACCAGCCGCCAGGAAAACGACAGATCCCCGCGCGCCGAGCAGCTGCCCCAGCGCGAAGCGGTGTCGCGCACGGTGATGCGGCCGACCGGCCGGCCGAGGGCGGCGGCGTGGGCGCGGGCGCGCGGCGCGATCGCCTGGCGGGCCTCGGCCTTCAGGAAGTCGGCGACCCGGCGGGCCACGTGCTCGGCGCGGCCGGCGACATGCAGCTCGGCGGTGCCGTCGGGATCGACCACCCGCCAGACCCCGCCGCGCTGGTCGGGGCGGTGGCGGATGCGGTGCGGCACCCCGAGCACCGGCACCTCCGAGCCATCGGCGAGCTCGACGCGCGCCGGCAGCCGGGCCAGGCGAACCCTGAGCCAGCCGATGTGGCGGCGCGCGAAATCGGCGCCGACTTCCGGGGTCACGCCGTCGGGCAGCACCAGCTCGGGTCCGCCGCGCGCCGGGTCGACGCGCAGCAGCATGCGCTGCGCGCGGGCGCTGCGCCGGGCCGGCACGCGGAACTCGGTGCCGTCGGTGTCTGTGATCAGGATCGGGGCGAGCGGGGCCGCGGGCATGGTCCCCGTGAGGGTGGGTGAGACGCAGCGCATGCTAGCCGATTCGCGATCCGGCGTCGCCGTTCACGCGGCTGCCGTCGGGCGCGGCAGGACGAAGGCCTGCGCCAGGAAGCACAGCGCCCCGCACGTGGCGAACACGATGCCGAGGATCAGGTGGTGGTCGCCGTCGATCCGGCTGACGGCGAGTGACGCCAGCACCCCGACGCCCATCTGCGCGAACCCCATCAGCGCCGAGGCCGAGCCGGCGATGTAGGGGAAGCCCTGCAGCGTGCCGGCCATCGCGCTCGGCATGCCGAGGCCCATGCCGAACAGGAACAGCGTCATCGGCGCGATCACGCCGACGGTCGACAGGTGGCCGATCATCGGCAGAACCAGCAGCGGCAGGCCGCTCGCCAGCACCGCGATCGAACCGAACCGCACGGTCCGGCGGATGCCGAGCCGCGGCGCCACCCGCGTCGCGGTGAAGCTGCCCGACAGGAAGCCGAAGACGTTGAACAGGATCAGCAGGCCGTAGGCCTGCGGCGACCAGCCGAGTTCGACCATCAGCACGAACGGCGAGCCGGTCTGGTAGGCCATCAGGCAGCCGAACATGCCGCCGATCACCAGGATGTAGCCGAGGAAGCTGCGGTCGCGGAGCAGGCTGGCGTAGTTGCGCAGCATCGGCACCAGGTGCAGGGCGTCCGGCACCTTGCGCCGCGTGGTCTCCGGCAGCCGCGCCACTACTATCGCCGCCAGCACCAGCCCGACCACCGCCAGCAGCGCGAAGTTCGAGCGCCAGCCGAACAGCGCGTGCAACTGGCCGCCGATCGACGGGGTGACCGCCGGCGACAGCGACATGGCGAGCGCGATGTACGACATCACCTTGGCGGATTCCGCGCCCTCGGTGGTGTCGCGGACCACCGAGCGGGCGACCACCTGGCCGGCGCAGGCGCCGATCGCCTGGACGAACCGGTACGCGATGAGCTGTTCGACGGTGGTCGCCAGCGCGCAGGCGACGCTGGCGGCGGTGAAGAACACCAGCCCGATCAGCAGGGTCGGCCGGCGCCCGAACCGGTCCGCCACCGGCCCCCACACCAGCTGGCTGACCGCGAAACCGGCGACGAACATGGTTAGAGTGAGCTGGACCTGCCCGACGGTGGTGGCGAGCGTCTCCGCCATCGCCGGCATCGACGGCAGGTACAGGCCCATGGACATCTGGTTGAGCGCCACCATGAAGGTCAGCAGCGCGATCGAGCCGGGCTGGCTGGCCCGGAAGGCGGGGGGCGGCATGGCGGCCATCCTGAAACGCGACATCCCGGTATAGGTCGCCTCTTGCTGCGGTGCAACATGGCTTTCCGGGCGACGCCGCCGGTGCCGGTGCGCTAGGCTGACGTCAAAGCACCAGGGAGGTTCGCGATGCCCGACACCGCCGTCTCGTCCCGTCCGGTGGCAGCCGCTGCGCTGGACGGCGACCCGCCGGTCCTCGCCACCACCCCGGCCCAACGCCGGGCGCGGTTCTTCAATTCCGGCAACGCCTTCAACCTGAAACTTCCGGCGGTGCCGCGGGCGCGCTTCGAAGCGGAGCGCGACGCCGCCTTCGCGACCGGCGCCGCGAGCGCCTGCCACGCCATGGACCAGTCGGCGGCGATCGGTTGCCGGTTTGCGGCGACCACCCCGCTGGTGCTGGCACGGTATCTCCGGGTCGCCGCCGGGGACACCCTGGCAACCACCTTCCAGGCCAGCGGCGAGGTTCATTGCGTGCTGGCCGGCACCGGCGAGACCTCGGTCGCCGGCGAGACCCTGTCCTGGGGCCCCGGCGACGTGATGGTGCTGCCGGGCGGCCACGAGGTCCGGCACCGCGCCGGCACCGACGCGCCGGCGGTGCTGTGGACGGTGACCAACGAGCCGGCGCTCGCCTTCGAGGCGCTGAACCCGCCGGCGCCGGGGGCGGCGCCGGTCGATCCGGTTCACTACCCCGCCGATGAGATTGCCCGGCAAGTGGCGGTGCTCCAGTCGCTGCCGGAGGCCGCCGACCAGGCCGGCGTCGCGCTGATATTCTCGGCCGAGCGCACCGCCGACAGCCGCAACGCCATGCCGTCGCTGACCCTGGCGCTGAACACGCTGGCGCCCGGCACCCACCAGCGCGCCCACCGCCACAACGCGGCCGCCATCACGCTCTGCCTCGACGGCGATGCCTGCTTCTCGACGATCGACGGCGAGCGCGTCGACTGGTCGCCGCTGGCCACCATGATCACACCGCCCGGCGAGGTTCACAGCCACCACAACGGCGGCGCGCGCCTGGCGCGGTTCCTGATCGTTCAGGACGGTGGCTGGCATTACCACGCCCGCACCATGGGCTTCGCGTTCGCGGAATGACCGACCCGCTTCGGGGCCGCGCGGCTCCGGCCGGGTCGACGGGGGATGAGGGGATGGGGATGCCGGTTCCGGAGCGCCTGGCGCTCGACGGGCTGATTCTGCGCCGGGCGCTGGTGGCCGACGCGACGGCGCTGTTCGAGGCCTACGCCGGTGATCCCGAGGCGACCCGCTGGCTGGCCATCCCGACGGTGCCGGCGGTCGAGCACACCCAGGAGTTCCTGGTGCAGTGCCAGCGCGACTGGGACGCCGGCGAGTCCTTCGTGTTTGCCATGACGGTGGCGGGCAGCGACCGCCCGTTCGGCGCCATCGACCTTCGGATCGAGGGCTTCCAGGCCAGCTACGGCTACGCCGTGGCGCCCTCCCACTGGGGCCGCGGCTTTGCCAGCCGGGCGCTGAAGGCGCTGGTCGACCTCGCCCTGGCGCAGCCCGGGATCTGGCGGGCCTGGGCGTTCTGCGACGTCGAGAACCCGGCCTCGGCCCGGGTCATGGAGAAGGCCGGGATGAGTTTCGAAGGCAGGCTGCGGCGCTGGCACATCGCGCCCAACGTCTCGGGCGAACCGCGCGACTGTCTGGCCTACGCCAAGGTGCGCTGAAAGAGGGGTCGCGCCTCGATCGGCGCGACCGGAGGCAAGCGCTCGTCGCGCCGTGGGTCACGGATCCGTCCCGCCGGCGGCGGTCCAGTCCGGGATGACGACGAATGGGGAGAGTGGCCTCCGCCGGCTGGATGACAACGAAGGGCGAGGCTCCCCCTCTCTGTCGTCATCCCGGCCAAGCGAAGCGTGAGCCGGGAACCACCCGCCGCTCGGTAAGGTCCGGAAGGGCCTACCCCTGCCCGGCGGCGGCCCGTTCGGCGGCCAGCAGGGCGCGCTTGCGTTCGACGCCCCAGCGGTAGCCGCGCATGGTGCCGTCGGTGCCGATGGCGCGGTGGCAGGGCACGATCAGCGCGACCGGGTTGTTGGCGCAGGCGCTGGCGGCGGCGCGAACCGCCTTCGGCCGGCCGGCGGCGGCGGCGAGTTCGGAGTAGGTCCGGGTCTCGCCCATCGGGATGGCGCGCAGCGCCTCCCACACCTGGCGCTGGAAGGCGGTACCGCGCACGTCGACCGGCAGGGCAGCGTGCGGCTCGCGGCCCTCCAGGGTCGCCGCGACCACGCTCACGGTCTCGCCGAGGCCGTCGGGGTCGGCGGCCAGCTCGGCCCTTGGGTAGTCGCCCTGCAACTCGGCGATCAGCGCTCCCTCGTCATCGCCGAGGCCGACGAAGCAGATGCCGCTCGGTGTGGCGCCGACCAGCACCCGGCCGAGCGCCGAATCCGCGAAGGCATAGGCGATCACCGCGCCCTCGCCGCCCTTGCCGTAGCTCGCCGGCGTCATGCCGAGCTGGGCGCCGGCCTTCTCGTAGAGCCGGCTGGAAGAGCCGTAGCCGGCACCGTACAGCGCCGACGCCACGCCCGCGCCGGCCTTCAGGTTCGCCTTCAGCCGTCCGACCCGGCGGGCATCCCAATACTGCCGCGGGGTGATGCCCATCACGGTCTTGAAGGTTCGTTGCAGGTGGAAGGGGCTGATTCCGGCGGTGGCGCCAAGCTCCTCCAGCGTCGGCGCGGAATCCTCGGCCGACTCGATCAGCCGGCAGGCGGCGCGCACCGCGTCGAGACGCGCGTCGCGCGGCGCCGAGGCGTCCGGGTCGCAGCGCCGGCAGGCCCGGAAGCCGGCGGCGCGCGCTTCCTCAGGGCGCCCATAGAACATAACGTTCGGGCGCTTCGGGGTGCGCGACGGGCAGATCGGCCGGCAGTACACGCCGGTGGTCTTCACCGCCAGGATGAAGCGCCCGTCGGCCGCCTTGTCGCGGGTCTCGACCGCCCGGTAGCGGGCGTCGTCGGTCGCGTAGCGGTCGGTCGGCTCGAGGGTGTTGACCATCGTGGTCGGAACCGTTGCGGTCAGGGCGTTCATGGGTCGCCTCCTTTGGTCATCGCATGACCCCAGGATGCGCGCAACGCCGCGCCGCCTCACTCCGCTTCTTGCGGGAGTGGTGAGAAAGTCGGCACGTCCGCCGCGGTCTGGCGCGCGAGGCGTTGTCGGCGGTGCTGCCGCGGCGGTTCGCGACCTTCGCGACCGACGGGGTGGTGGCCGAGGTCGACCGGCGCAACGCGGCGTCGCCGAGGCGGCTGGCGCTGCGCCGGCCGAAGGCCGCCACCTGAACGCTCAGGTCCCCGACGCGGATCTGATCGGCCGGCTGCGGGATGCCGCTTGACGCTTACCCGCCGCTGATCGCTGTCAGGACGACCACCGTCGACGCCGGCCGCAGCGGCGTGTCGTGGGTGGCGCGCTCGCCGTCGACGAACACGTTGATGTGGCGGCGGATCGCCGGCGTGGAATCGCAGATCCGGTCGCGCATGCCGGGCCAGCGGTCATCCAGGGCGTCGATCGCCTCGGCGACGCTGGCCGCCCCGACCTCGACCCGCCGCGGCGCCCCGGGGAACAGGCGCTGCAGGGCGCCGGGGAGGGTGACAGCCGCCATCCTCAGGCCTCGACGACCATGGTCTCCACCGACAGCACCGTCGGCAGGTGCTCGGCCACGCACTGCCAGCTGTCGCCCTCGTCGCGGCTGGCGTAGACCGCGCCCGTGCTGGTGCCGAAATACACCCCGGCCTGGTCCAGCGGGTCGGTGGCCATCGCCTGGCGCAGTACGCCGAAGAACACGTTCTTCTGCGGCAGGCCGTCGCGCCGGTCCTGCCAGGTGGCGCCGCCGTCGCGGGTGCGCCAGACCGCGGCCTTGCCGTCGGGGACGTAGCGGCCGGCGGAATCGCCGTTCAGCGGCAGCAGGTACAGCGTGCCGGGGTCGCGCGGGTGGGCGGCCGCCGGGAAGCCGAAGGACGAGGGCAGTCCGGCCTCGATGCTCTGCCAGGTGCGGGCGCCGTCGTCGCTGCGGTACATGCCGCAATGGTTCTGCTGGTACAGCCGGTCCGGCATGCCGGGCGCCATCACCAGGCAGTGCACGCACTGCCCGAACTCCGGGTACCTCTGGTCTTCGGGATTGAAGTCGGCGCGGGTGCCGCGGTTGCGCGGCTCCCAGGTCTCGCCGCCGTCGGCGCTGTGGAACACCCCGGCGGCCGAGATCCCGACCCACAGCTTCTGGTCGTCGCCGGGGTCGCGAAGCAGGGAATGCAGGATCAGACCGGCGCCGCCAGCCTGCCACTGCGACCGTGTCGGGTGGTCTCGCAGACCGTTCAGATGCCGCCAGGTCTCGCCGGCATCGTCGCTGCGGAACAGCCCGGCCGGCTGCACGCCGGCGTACAGCGCGCCGTTGCCGGGTGCCAGGCTCCACACCGACCCGATCGGCTCCTCGCCGGCGGCGTAGGCGAGACCGGCGCTGGAATGGGTCCAGGTGACGCCGAGATCGGTCGATCGCCAGACCGCCGGCCCGAACCATTCGTTACCGCCGGCCTCGTAGATCGCGCCGGTCGCCGGGTCGCCGACCACGTGGTTCATAGGCCAGGT
>CAYNFA010000051.1:9265-12636 GCA_964396345.1 uncultured Thalassobaculum sp. | reverse complement strand
CTCCGGGATGTCGACCTCAGCCGCGTGGACACATCGCGGGCCCGTCTGACGCCACCTTCCGATCTGGTGACCACCGAGGTTCAGCGTTCGCTGATCGACCACGATCGCTGGGTCCGCTCGGATGGCCGGCGTGGATCGCGCGCCTCGCTCGACGGCGTCGATCTGACCGACGCGGATCTGCGCGGCCTCAACCTGTCGGGGGCTGACCTGCGCGGCGCGGTGTTGCGGCGAGCCCTCCTGACCGATGCCAAGCTGGTGCTTGCGGATCTCGCGGGCGCCGACCTGACGCTGGCCTCGCTGGCGCGCTGCAACCTGTCGGGCGCCAACCTGGCCGGTGCCAATCTCGGCCGTGCCGACCTGACCGATGCCATACTGACGTCCGCCGAGATTCTGTCCTTGGGCGGCGAGGATACCGGGCGTCGGCAGCGGACTCGACTCGGCGGTGCCGACCTGACGGGCGCCGTGCTCGACGGAGCGCGCCTTGAGGAGCCGGCCGGCGCCGACACCCTGGCCGGGGCCGGGGGGATGGAATCGACACTCTCCACGGTCTCGCTTAACGGCGGAGCCGACGGGTACTAGAGTTTCCGGGCAGCGGCCACGGGAACGGATCAATGACACTCGTCAACCAGAGCCACCTCTTCGATCTCCCCGCCGGGGTGGTCTACATGAACTGTGCAGCCCAGGGGCCGGCGCCGATTGCGGCGCGCGACGCCGGGCGGCGGGCGGTCGACCGAAAGGCGCGCCCGTGGGAGCCGGAGCGTCTCAGTCTCGCGTCGGAGATGACGCGCTCGCGGGAACTGTTCGCCGGTTTCATCGGAGCCGATGCCTCAGACATCGCGCTCACCGGCGCCACCAGCTACGCGATGGCGGTCGCCGCCGCCAACCTCCGGGTCGAGCCAGGCCGGACGGTGGTGATGCTCGAGGCGCAGTTCCCATCGAACTACTACGTCTGGTGCCGGGCCGCGGCGCGCGACGGCGGGCGGGTGGTGATCGTGCCGCGCCCGGAAGACGGCGATTGTACCGCAGCGGTGCTCGAGCATCTCGGCGACGACACCGGGCTGGTGGCGCTGCCGCAGGCGCATTGGGTGGATGGGGGTGTGCTGGATCTGGTGCCCATTGCCGACGCGGTCCACGCCGTGGGAGCGGCCCTGGTCATCGACGCGACCCAGTCGATCGGCGCGCAACCCTTCGACGTCGGGCGCCTTGACCCGGACTTCGTCGCCTGCTCGGCCTACAAGTGGCTGCTGTCGCCGGACCAGAGCGGCTACCTCTACGTCGCACCGCGCCATCGCCATGGCGAACCGATCGAGCACAATCACGCGACACGGATCGGCGACGGCCCGATGACCATGTCGCCGGGATACGGCGACCGGTTCCGCGACGACGCGTCGCGCTTCGACCAGGGAACGGCGGATTCCATGATCCATGTTCCGATGGCCGTGGCGGCGATGGAACAGATCTCGGCGTGGGGCGTCCCGGCGATCGCCGCGTCCATCGCCCCGATCGTCGACCGCATCGCCGACGAGGCCGAGGCAAGGGGGTGGCGGGTGCCCCCCAAGCCTCACCGGTCGCCGCATTTCGTCGGCATCGCCCTACCGTCACCGCCGAGTCCGGACTTGGCCGACAGGATGGCGGCGGATGGCGTGTTTGTAAGCCTGCGGAACGGCCGGGTGCGGGTCAGCCCGTATCTCTTTAATGACGTGGAACAGGTGCCGGTGCTGTTTGCGGCGCTCGCGCGCCAGTTGGGCCGATAGCGGTTCAGCAGGCGGCGGCCGGTGCCGCCGCGATATCGCTGTTGGCGGCGGCCACGACCGGCTTCGGGATGGGGACGCGGCGTTGCCGGACTTCCGAGATGATCACCGCCGACACGCCCTCGCCGAGCACGTGGAGCGCCGCTATTCTCAGGGTCTGCTCCATCTTCTGCTTCGAGAACCGGATCACCGGATCGCTCACCGCGACCACGAAGGCGTTCTCCAGGAACGTCTTGAGGATGTCGGACTTCAGTTTCAACTCGGCCAACGGCCGCTCATGGTCGAGGGCGAGGGTGACTTGGCACGAGCATTCGAATTTGGAGACCGTGTCGCCGTTCACCGGGTTGACCACGATACGGTAAGGCAACGGCACCATGATGGAGGCGCGGCGAATCGCCTCCAGGCGTAACCTGAGAAAATGCGCCACCACCGCCCCGGCGCCGAACAACGCGGCGAGTTCGAAGACCCGAAGGTAGGTGTCCGGGCCGAACAGCGGCACCTCGCCGCCAAGACCGAGGGTGGTGTCGATCAGGTAGAGCGCGATCACGACGGTCAACGAAATCGTCGACATCAGGGCGCAGGCTACCGTCGCCAGCCACAGCGTGTACGCGAGGTCGATGAATTGGCCGTTGGTCTCGCGCCTACCGCCGGCGGAATTGCCGTGCCCAGCGCCGGACTTGGAAGGTGCAGGCTCCATCGAGGTCGTGGTCATTCCAGTCTCCGCTTCCCGTTTGCGGCGCTGATGCGCCAGGGAACCTTTCAAACGAATATATAATAAGCTAAATCACCTTTCAATTGGAATGGTAATTGAAAAACTAAGCCCAACCGGAGTCGCAGCGGGCGTCAGCGTCCTGCGTGGCTGACAGTGCTGTCCGTCGGCGCTACCGTGGGCATCCCACCGAGCGAGTATCCCATGCCCGCCGTCACCGGCACCCGCGCCATCCTGCGGACCCTCGGCAATCCCGACTACGGCCTGTACACGCTCGGCAACGGCGTGTCGCTGATCGGCATGTGGATGCAGCGCGTGTCGATCGGCTGGTTGACGTGGGAACTGACGCATTCCGGGACCTGGCTCGGGGCCGTCGCGTTCGCGGATCTGTTTCCCTCGGTGTTCATCGGGCTGATCGGCGGCGTGGCCGCCGACCGGCTGGACCGCGTGCGTGTGATCATGGTTTGCCAGGGCGCGGCCATGCTGCTGGCCGTCCTGCTTGGGGCGCTTACCCTGGCCGATCAGGCGACGCCGGAACTGCTGTTCGCGCTGGTCTTCCTGGGCGGCGTGGTCATCGGCTTCAACCAGCCGTCGCGGCTCGCCCTGGTGCCGAGCCTGGTGCCGCGCGAAAACCTGACCACGGCCGTCGCCATCAATTCCATCGTGTTCAACATCGCCCGGTTCATCGGCCCAGCGTTCGCCGGGCTGGTGATCGTCGCCAGCGACGTCGCCTGGGCGTTCTTCGCCAACGCCGCCAGCTATCTCGCGCTGCTGGTCGCGCTTGCCGTGATCCGGCGCCGCAACCCAGGGGCTGGGCGCGACCAGGGCGCCGGCCCGGCCGCGCGTACCGGGGTGTTCGCCGACATCGGCGCCGGACTCGGCTATGCCGTCCGGCACCCTGGAATCGGCCC
>CAYNFA010000051.1:0-9255 GCA_964396345.1 uncultured Thalassobaculum sp. | reverse complement strand
CGCTCCTGGCGCTCCATCTGGTCGCGTCCATCATGGTACGGCCGATTCTCGAACTGCTTCCCGGGTTCGCCGACACAGTGTTCCGCGGCGGCGCCGACACCCTGGCCGCCCTGACGTCGACGGTGGGTGTCGGCGCGGTGATCGGCGGCTGGCTGCTGGCCCGACGTTCCGGAACCGAAGGGTTGGTGGCGCTGGTGCTGTGGAGTTCCGCCGCCATCTCGGTCGCCGTCTTGGCGTTTGTCGAGACCGACTCGCTGTGGGTCGGGCTTCCGGCGGCGGCAGCGCTCGGCGCGGTCATGGTCGCTTCCGGGGTCGGGCTGCAGACCGTGGTGCAACTGGCCGTGACGCCGGCGATGAGGGGCCGTGTGCTCAGCCTGCACGGCCTGATCTTCCGGGGTGGCCCGGCGATCGGCGCGCTCGCGATGGGGGCGGCCGGCGACCTGGTTGGGCTGCGGCTGCCGATCGGGATCGGCGCGGTGGTAGCGGCCGCCATGCTGGCGGTGGTCGCCATGCGCGCCCGCAGCATAAGGGCGGCGGTCGAAGGACCCGCAGCCTGCCCGTGACCGCGCCCGCCGGCGTCTGTACGCTGGCTGCGGTCGAAGGGATCGGCGAACGGGGATGATGATGATCGAGGGCGGCCTGGCGGCTCTGGAACGGCGGGTGTCGGAGGATCTGGAGCGGATCGCGTATCCGCGCAGCGCCTGGGTGCCGCCCCGCACTGGCGTCGACGGACGGCCTGTGCTCGACGTCCTGATCGTCGGCGGCGGGCAGGGCGGGATCGCCATCGGCCATGGCCTGATGCGGGCCCGGGTCGCGAACATCCGGATCGTCGACCGGGCCGAGCGCGGGCTGGAAGGCCCCTGGCTGACCTATGCCCGGATGGCCACCCTGCGATCGCCCAAGGAGGTGAACGGTCCGGACCTCGACGTGCCATCGCTGACCTTCCAGGCCTGGTTCGAGGCGCAGCGAGGCAAGGATGCGTGGGCGACGCTCAACAAGATCGCCAAGGAAGACTGGGCCGACTATCTGCTGTGGCTGCGCCGGGTGCTGGCGCTGCCGGTGGGGAACGGCGTGGAATTCCGCGGGGTCGAACCCGCCGGCGGGCTGCTGCGGGCAACGCTGCTGCACCGCTCCGACGGCCGGGTGGAGACGGTGCTGGCGCGCAAGCTCGTGCTCGCCACCGGCATCGAGGCGTCCGGGCGCTGGTGGACGCCGCCGGTGGTCGAGACGCTGGATCGCCGGTACTGGGCGCACACCGGCGAGGCGATCGACTTCGCCGCGTTGGCGGGTCGGCGGGTCGCGGTCCTGGGGGCCGGCGCCTCGGCGTTCGACAACGCCGCCACCGCCTTGGAGGCGGGCGCCGCCGAGGTGGCGGTGTACTGCCGGCGCCCGGCGCTGCAGCGGGTCCAGCCTTTCAAATGGCTGTCGTTTCCGGGATTTCTCGGGCATTTCGCCGAGCTTGAGGATGCCTGGCGCTGGCGCTTCATGAACCACCTGCTGTCGCTGCGCGAGGCGTTCCCGCGCGAGACCTGGGAGCGTGCCGCTCGTCACCCGGGCTTCCGGCTGGAGACCGGGGCCGAGTGGCGGCGGTGCGAGGCGGCGGACGACGCGGTCCGGCTGGACACGCCCCGGGGAGTGTTCGAGGCGGACTTCCTGATCGTCGGCACCGGCTTCGACGTCGACCTTCCGCGCCGACCGGAACTGGCCGGGGTCGCCGAGCACGTGGCACTCTGGTCCGACCGCTACACCCCGCCGGCGGGCGAGGATAACCCGCGGCTCGGGCGCTACCCGTATCTCGGGTCGACCTACGAGTTTCTCGAAAAGCAGCCGGGGGCGGCCCCCTGGCTGCGACACCTCCGGCTGTTCACCTACGCCACCACCGTCAGCTTCGGGCCGTCGGGGGCGTCGATCAACGCCATGAAGTTCGCCGCCCCGCGGCTGGTGGCGGGGATCGTGCGGGACCTGTTCCGCGAAGACGTCGAGACCCACTGGGAGTCGCTACGCGCCTACGACCTGCCGGAATTCCTGCTGCCGGGGGAGGAGGGCGAGACCGCCCCGGTCAAGCCGGTGCTGGACCGATTGGCGGGTGGCCGGTTCGGCTGAGAGCGCCTGGAGGTATCCCCGCGTACACCATCCGGCGACGGGCTGGACGCTGCCGTTCGCCACGCTATGTTGGCGCACCGGCATGGCCGGATCGAGCAGCGGCGGAGCGGCGGCATGGCCATCGACAAGATCGTTCCCACCCTGGAAGCCGCGGTCGCGGGGATACGCGACGGCATGACGATCATGATCTCGGGCTTCGGGTTCGCCGGCGTCCCGAACGACCTGATCACGGCCGTGCTCGACCTCGGCGCGAGCGACCTGACGGTGATCTCCAACAACGCCGGCACCGGCACCGAGGGGCTGGCAGCCCTGATCGGCAGCGGCCGGGTGCGGCGGATCATCTGCTCCTATCCGCGGTCGCGGGGCTCGGACCGGTTCGACGCGCGCTACGCCGCCGGCGAGATCGAGCTGGAGCTGGTCCCCCAGGGCACGCTGTCGGAACGCATGCGCGCGGCCGGGGCCGGCATCGGCGCCTTCTATTGCCCGACCGGCGTCGGCACCGAACTCGCCGCCGGCAAGGAAGTGCGCACCATCGACGGCCGCGACTATGTGCTGGAGATGCCGCTGCGCGCCGACGTCGCCCTGGTGCAGGCCCAGAAGGCCGACCGCTGGGGCAACCTGACCTACGCCAAGTCGGCGCGGAACTTCGCCCCGGTGATGGCGACGGCGGCCGACCTCACCATCGTGCAGGCGCGCGAGATCGTGCCGCTCGACGCGATGGACCCCGAGACCATCGTGACCCCGTCGATCTTCGTCGATCGGGTCGTGCACGTCGACAACGACCGGGAGTGGGACATATGACCGCGACCATGACGGCCGACGCGTTCACCCGGTTGAGCCGGCGCCAACTCGCCTGGTGCGCCGCCCAGGCCATCCCGGACGGATCCTACGTCAATCTCGGGATCGGCGTGCCGACCCTGTGCGCCAACGTCATGCCGGCGGACCGGGAGATCGTGCTGCACAGCGAGAACGGCGTGCTCGGCTTCGGGCCCGCCCCGGCGGCGGGGCAGGAGGATCGCGACCTGATCAACGCCTCCAAGGAATACATCACCATGCGGCCGGGCGGTGCGTTCTTCATGCACACCGACGCCTTCGTAATGATCCGCGGCGGCCACATCGATCTCGCCCTGCTGGGCGCCTTCGAGGTGTCGGGCACCGGCGACCTCGCCAACTGGACGACCGGCGACCGGCGATTCCCGCCCGGCGTCGGCGGCGCCATGGACCTTGCGGTCGGTGCCAAGGCGATCTGGGTGCTGACCGAGCACACCAACAAGAACGGCGAGCCGAAGATCGTCGACGCCTGCAAATACCCGCTGACCGCCGCCGGGGTGGTGCGCAAGATCTTCACCGACCTCGCGGAGATCGACGTCACACCGGACGGGCTGCTGGTGCGGGCGATGGTGCCCGGCCTGACGCTGGAGTCGCTCCAGGCGATGACCCAACCGCGGCTTCGCCTTGCCGAAGACTGCCGGACGATCTCGGCTCCTGCCGCCTGAACTGCCAGCGTCGCCGGCCGGCGCGATCGATCAGAGCGCGACCTCGGTTTCGGCGTCGAAGAAGTGCAGGCGTTCGGGGTCGAGGGCGAGACGGATGGTGTCGCGCATCCTGGTTCGCACCGTCGGCGGCACGGAGGCGACCATCGACGCCGGCCCGACCTTGACGTCCAGCAGGATTTCCGAGCCGAGCCGCTCGATGACTTCGACCAGGGCTTCGAAGCAGTGGCCCTCGGCGTCGTCCGGCCCGGCGAGGCTCAGGTCCTCCGGACGGATCCCGAGCGTGGCGTCGCGGCCCGCGTGACCGTTCAGGCGTGCGGCGACCGGCGCCGGCACGGTGATCCGCAGCCCGTGGTTGACCGCCAGCAGGGCATCGCCCTCGCGCTGGAAGCTGACGGCCGCGAAGTTCATGCCGGGCGAGCCGATGAAGCCGGCGACGAACTTGTTGGCCGGCGCGTTGTAGAGCTCGAGCGGGTCGCCGACCTGCTGGACCCAGCCGTCCTTCATCACGACGACCCGATCTCCCAGGGTCATGGCCTCGACCTGGTCGTGGGTGACGTACACCGCGGTGGTGCCGAGGCGTTCGTGCAGCTTCTTCAACTCGACCCGCATCTGGACGCGCAGCTTGGCGTCGAGGTTGGAGAGCGGCTCGTCGAACAGGAACACCTGGGGGTTGCGCACGATCGCGCGGCCGAGCGCCACGCGCTGGCGTTGGCCACCGGAAAGCTGGCGCGGCTTGCGGTGCAGCAGCGGCTCGATGTCTAGGATGTCGGCGGCGATCTTCACCCGCCGGGCGATCTCCTCGCGGTCGAATTTCCGCATCTTCAGGCCGAAGGCCATGTTGTCCCGTACGCTCATGTGCGGGTACAGCGCGTAGTTCTGGAACACCATGGCGATGTCCCGGTCCATCGGCGGCAGCTCGTTGACCACCGTGTCGCCGATCAGGATCTCGCCCGAGGTGATCGCCTCCAGCCCGGCGATCATCCGCAGGGTCGTGGTCTTGCCGCAACCGGACGGTCCGACCAGCACCACGAACTCGCGGTCCTGGATCTCCAGGTTGACGTCCTTCACGGCGTGGAACGTCTCGTAATTCTTGTTCAGGTTTCTGAGCAGAACGCGCGCCATCGCAATCCCTGTCCCTTGGTCAGCCTTTGACCGAGCCGGTCAGCCCGGAGACGTAGTGCTCGACGAAAAATGAGTAGGCGATCGCCACCGGGATCGAGCCCAGAAGGGCGCCGGCCATCAGCGGGCCCCAGAAGAACACGTCGCCGCGGATCAACTCGGAGACGACGCCGACCGGCACCGTCTTCTCCTGGGGCGAGGACAGGAACACGAGCGCGTAGATGAACTCGTTCCACGACAAGGTGAACGCGAATATCCCGGCCGACAGGATGCCGGGTACGGCGACCGGCAGGATGATGTAGACCATCGCCTGCCAGCGCGAGGCGCCGTCGATGCGGGCGCACTCCTCCAGCTCCTTCGGGATCGCCTTGAAGTAGCCCATCATCAGCCAGGTGCAGAACGGGATCAGGAATGTCGGGTAGGTCAGGATCAACGCCCAAGGCGAGTCGCCGATCCTGAAGTTCCGGATGATGTCGGCGAGCGGGATGAACAGCAGGGTCTGCGGCACCAGGTAGGTGACGAAGATCATGGTCCCGATGCTGCCGGCGAACGGGAACTTCAACCGCGACAGCGCGTAGCCGGCGAACACCCCGCACACCAGCGATATCGCTGTCGCCGCTAGCGCGATCACCATGGTATTCCACAGCCAGGTCGCGAACAGGGTCTCGGCGAACAGGTAGCGGATGTGCTCGAAGGTCGGGTTGTTGGTCCAGAACGGCGTGTAGTTCGGCGCGTTCCAGGGCCGGTACAACTCACCGTCCGGCCGGACCGTGGTGATCATCATCCAGTAGAACGGGAACAGCAGCCAGATCAGGAATCCGGCCAGCGGGATGTGGAAGTACACCCAGCGTCGCCACTTCGCGCCCTCGATCATGGCTATCGGGTCTCCACTCGGCGGATGTAGAGGAGTTGGAAGATCACCACCAGGAACAGCACCGGGAACATCGCAAGCGAGATCGCCGCGCCCTCGCTGAGCAGGCCGGTCCGCACGCCGATCTGGTACGCGTAGGTGGCGAACAGGTGGGTGGCGTTCGCCGGGCCGCCCTCGGTCAGCACGTAGACCAGTTGGAAGTCGGCGAAGGTCTGGATCACCGAGAACAGCACCACCACCATCGTCACCGGCAACAGCAGCGGCCAGGTGACGTAGAGGAAACGTTGCCTTGCGTTGGCGCCGTCGATGGCGGCGGCCTCGTGCAGTTCCGGGCTGATGGTCTGCAGGCCGGCCAGCAGCGTGATCGCGAAGAATGGTACGCCTCGCCAGACGTTGACCGCGATGATGCAGCCCATCGCCAGGTCCGGATCGCCGAGCCAGTTGATCCGCTGGTCAATCACGCCGATCTCGCGCAGCAACCAGTTGAGCACGCTGAACGTCGGATCGAACATCCACTTCCAGGCGAAGGTGGACAGCACCGTCGGGATGATGAACGGCAGCAGGATGAAGGCGCGGATGAACGCCTTGCCACGGAAATGCCGGTTCAGCAGCAGCGCCAGCCAGAGACCGAGCGCCAGTTTGAAGACCGTCGTGACCGCCGTGTAGTAGATCGTGTTCCAGGCCGCCTCGCGGAAGATTCCGTCGTTCCAGACCTTCTCGAAGATGGCCAGCCCCACGAATTCGCCAGGCACGCCCACGCGGGTGTTGGTGACCGACAGCAGGATGCCCTTCATGAAGGGGTAGGCGATGAACAGCGCGAGCAGGACGATGGTGGGCATCAGCAGGAAGAACGCCAGCCAGCGCTCATCCTCGAGCAGTCGCGTCCTGGTCCGGGGGCTGCCCGTTGCGGCTTCCGTGGTCGTCGCCATGGTCTGGCTCGTTACTCGGATGGTGCTGTGTGGTCAGGATGAGGCGGGGGCCGGCGGCGTGGATCGCCGGCCCCCGGTCCGATTGCAGCCCGTCTAGACCTGGTACACCTTGACCAGTTCGTTCTCGCACCACTTGACGGCTTCCTCGGCGGGCATGCCCTGGATCGCCTTGGCGTACATGTCGGTGATGATGTACTTGGACAGCACCTCCGCGGCTTTCTGGCTGGTCGGACCCGGGTAGCCGGGGATCCGGCCGAGGCGCCCGGCGACCGCGAACGGGGCCATCACCGGGTCCTCGCCCCACATCGGGTGCTTTTCCCAACTGGCGGTGACGGCGGTCGAGAAGCCGCGCTGCGAGGTGAACCACTTCTCGTAGTTCGCCGCGGTGTGCAGCCAGCCGAGGAAGGCCTTCGTGGCGTCCTTGTTCTGCGAGTAGGACGGGAGCACGTGCGACTGGAAGGTGTGGAAGCCGAACTGCCCGGCCGGTCCCGCCGGCAACGGCGCGTGAAGGATGTCATCCTTCATCGGCGTGCCCTTGTCCGTCTGGTACTGCGCTGGCTTGCGGGTCGACTCGATGTAGATCGAGGCGCCGTTCAGGGTGGAGGAGATGGTTCCCGACAGGAACGCGCGGTTGTTGCTGGAATCGTCCCAGGCAAGCCCGCCCTCGTCGTGGGCTTCCTTCCAGAAGTCGACCATGAACCTCACCGATTCCACGGTCTCCTTGCTGTTGATGACCACCGTCCTGCCGTCTTCCTCGACCTCCTTGCCGCCGTAGGACCACAGGTAGGGATACGAGAAGGTCGGCGGATCGCCGAACGAGTGGCCCATGGTCTGCCCGATCGGCCGACCCATCTTCTTGAGCTTCTTGCCGGCGTCCCGGTACTGCTCCCAGGTGGTCGGGAAGGTGGTGTGACCGACCTCGTCGAACCAGGACTTTCGGTAGGCCAGCATCGCCCCGATGATGCCGAACGGCATGGCCATCCACTTGCCGTCGCTGGAACAGTTGCCCTTCGAGATGTCGTAGAAGCCGGATTGCTCCTTGCCGGCCGCCTCGGCGACGTCGCTGATGTCGGTCAGGCTCGCCTTGTAGAGATGCGGGTGGTTGTTGAAGAGCATGATCAGGTCGGGCCCGGCTCCCGACTGGATCCCCGCCGTGATGCGCGGCTGCAAATCGTTGCCGTTGACGGTCTCGAAGTTGACCTTGATGCCGAGCGCCTTCTCGGCTTCGGGCAGGAGCGTCTGGCGCAGCAGTTGGTCGGAGGCCGGAACGAAATCGTTCCAGCGCAACCAGTGCACGGTGCGCTGCTGGGCGTAGGCCGGGGCGCTGCGTGTCGCCAGGATTCCGGCCAGTCCGCCGGTGCTGGCGGCCACAGCCCCCGCACCGGAAATCTTCAACAGATTCCGACGTGTTACACGGTACATTGGCGTATCCTCCCAGGTTTCTTATTATGGCCCAGGCGTTGTCCGCTCATTCGGCCTTATGGCTTAATCATAGCCTCGGGAAGAGCACGCAAGTCAACGAGCATTCGATCGCTTCAAGAGGCGTGCCGAAGACTCGATGGCAACGGTTCAGTATTGCTGACCTATTTGCGGGGCGCCAATGGGGACGCCCGGGGCCGGTCACCGCCGCGGCTTGCGGACCGCGGCGACCGCGAACAGCAGGGTCGCGAGCGCCAGCGGCCCGAGGTAGTAAATCAGCCGATACGCGAGCATGGCGGCGATCAGCGGCTCCAGGGGCAGTTCCGGCAGCATCAGCACCATCGCCCCCTCGAACACTCCGAGGCCGCCCGGGACGTGGCTGGCGAGGCCGATCGAGGTGGCGACGACGTAGAGACCGACGAACCCCACCGGCCCGATCGGGATCGGCGGCAGCAACACGTAGAGCGCCAGGCCGGCCAGGGCGATGTCGATCGCCGGGACGATGATCTGCAGAGGCGTCAGGATCGGACCCGGGGTGCTGAGCCTCCGCCCGCGCCACTCGACGTAGCGGTGCTGCATGCCCAGCACCAGGTAACCGGCAAGCCCGATCAGCAGCCCGGCGCCGACGGCGTGCGCGACCAGCGGCGCGCCGCCCACCAGCCGGGCTATGCGGTCCGCCTCCCCGAACATGGTAACGCCGGCAACCAGGGCGGCGCCGAGGCAGAACGTCCAGGCGGTGAAGCCGCTGACCAGGACGATCTGGCCGACCGAAAGCCCGGCCGGCATGTACAGTTTCAAGCGTGCCGTTCCGCCAGTGATCAGTGCGAAGCCGAGGTTGTGGCTGAACACGAAGGCGCAGAACCCGGTGATTGAGGATCGCAGGAACGACACCTTGGCCTTGACGTAGGCCAGGCCGAGACGCTCGTACACCAGCAGCGCGATGTAGCTCGCGACCGTTAGCAGCACCGACAGCAGAAGGCCGGTCGGCGACAGCCGATCGAACTCGGCCAGGACGTCCTCCAGCCGAACATCCGAGAATTCCCGGTGCAGCACGTAAATGGCGCCGCCAAGCAACGCCAAGCCGATCACCGCCTCGATGACAAGGCGCAGGCGCGCAAGCACGATCTCCCGGCGGGTGCGAGCCGCCGGCGGCGGGAGAGGGGAACCGGTCATGACGGCGTGTATATATGGCAGAGACGCGGCCGGCACCATGCCCGCACGAGTCTTCCAGCCAACGGAATTGCATTCGATCTGGCGATCCCGTTGCGCGCCGGCTTGACCCCTGTCGGCCCCGGTGCTCGACTTCCGGTGGGCGCGG
>CAYNFA010000050.1:0-12646 GCA_964396345.1 uncultured Thalassobaculum sp. | reverse complement strand
GGCCGGACCTATATCCAGTCCATCACGATAAAACCGGCCGACAGCCCGCTCGACGCCACCGACCTCGCCCGCATCCGCGACGCCGCGCTGGCCGAACCGCTGATCCTCGACCGCCTGATCGCGCCGGACTCCCGGACCCTCGCCGTCAACATCACCGTCACCCTGCCGCTCGTCTCGGAGACCGAAGTCCCCGATACCATGGCGCACGCGCGGCGGATCGCCGAGACCTTCCAGAACGATCACCCCGAGGTCCGGGTGGCGATCACCGGCTCGGTGGCGCTGAACCACGCCTTCTCGGAATCCGCGGAAGGCGACATCATGACCCTGGTGCCGCTGATGTACGGCGTGCTGCTGCTGGTCATGGGCGTTCTGCTGCGCTCGATCGCCGGCACCGTTGCGACTCTGCTGGTGATCGGGCTGTCGGCGATGACGGCGATGGGCCTGGCCGGTTGGCTGGGCATCATGCTGACGCCGCCGTCGGTTACGGCGCCGACGATCATTCTGACACTGGCGATCGCCGACTCGATCCACATCCTGATCACCATGCTGCAGCAGATGCGGCGCGGGGTGGACAAACGCACGGCCCTGATCGAGAGCCTGAAGATCAACTTCGAGCCGGTGTTCGTGACCAGCCTGACCACCGTGATCGGGTTCCTCAGCCTCAACTTCTCCGACGCGCCGCCGTTCCGGGACCTCGGCAACATCACCGCGATGGGCGTGGTGGCGGCCTGGGCGTACTCGATCGGCTTCCTGCCAGCGCTGATGGCGATCCTGCCGATGCGGGTGACGCAGCGGCCGGTCGGCTCCGCCTCGGCCATGGACCGGCTATCCGACCTGGTGGTCAGCCGCCGCCGCACCATCATGGTCGCCATGGTGGCGTCCGTCGGCGCGCTCGCCGCCCTGATCCCGCGGATCGAGCTGAACGACCAGTTCGTGAACTATTTCGACCACTCCATCCAGTTCCGCCAAGACACCGACTTCGCGATGGAGCACCTCTCGGGCATCTACCAAGTGCAGTGGTCGCTGCCGGCACCGGGCCCTGGCGCGATCAGCGAGCCGGCGTTCCTGGAGCAGACCGGGCGCTTCGTGGACTGGCTGCGGGCCCGCGACAGCGTCGTCCACGTCCAGACCATCACCGACATCTTCAACCGCCTGAACAAGAACATGCACGGCGACGATCCGGCCTGGTACCGGCTGCCGCTGGAACGCGATCTGGCGGCGCAGTACCTGCTGCTGTTCGAGATGTCGCTGCCCTACGGTCTCGACCTGAACAACCAGATCAACGTCGACAAGTCGGCGACCCGCATCATCGCCACGCTGGAGAACATCACCACCAACGAGCTGCGCGCCCTCGACGACGCGTCGGCGGCGTGGTTCCGGGAGAACCTTCCTTCCGCCGCCGACACCACCGCCTCGGGCCCGTTCGTGATGTTTGCCTACATCGCCAAGCGCAACATCGACGGCATGCTCACCGGGACCTTCGTCGCCTTCGTGCTGATCTCGCTGTGCCTGACGGTCGCGTTGCGCAGCGTCAAGCTCGGCCTGATCAGCCTGATCCCGAACCTGGTGCCGGCCTTCATGGCCTTCGGCGTGTGGGCCGTGATGGTCGGCCATGTCGGCCTCGCCTCCTCGGTGGTGACCGCCACCAGCCTCGGCATCATCGTCGACGCCACCGTGCACTTCCTCTCGAAGTACCAGCGCGCCCAGCGGACCCTCGGGGCCAGCCCCGAGGAGGCGGTGCGGTATGCCTTCTCGACCGTCGGCACCGCCCTCTGGGTGACGACGGCGATCCTGATCGCCGGCTTCGCGGTGCTGTCGCTCTCGACCTTCGAGATCAACTCCTCGCTCGGGCAGCTCACCGCGATCACCCTGTTCATGGCGATCCTGGTGGACTTCCTGCTGCTGCCGACCCTGCTGCTGTCCTTCGCCGGCAACCGCGGCCGGGGCCGCGGGGACAGCGCTCTCGCCACCGTCAACCAAGCCGCGGAGTGATCGACATGACCCTCTCCACCAAGACCCTGCTCGCCGGCATCATCCTCGCCTTCGCGGCGATCCCGGCGGCCGCCGAGACCCCCGAGGAGAAGGGACGCTGGATCGCCGAGCAGACCGACCGGCGCGATCTCGGCTGGGGCGACAGCGAGGTGCAACTCGCCATGACCCTGCGCAACCGCGAGGGCCAGTCGAGCGTGCGCAAGCTCAGCCTCGCGTCGCTGGAGGTCGCCGACCCGATGCTCGGCGACCGCAGCCTCACGCTGTTCTCCGAGCCGCGCGACATCGACGGCACCGCCTTCCTGTCGCACACCAGGATCCTCGACCCGGACGACCAGTGGCTCTATCTGCCGGCGCTGAAGCGGGTGAAGCGGATCTCGTCGCAGAACAAGTCCGGGCCGTTCGTCGGGTCCGAGTTCTCGTACGAGGATCTAGTCAGCCAGGAGGTCGAGCGCTACGCCTACCGGTACCTGCGCGACGAGCCGTGCGGCGACCGCGCCTGCTATGTCACCGAGCGGATCCCGGTCTACGAGCATTCCGGCTACACCCGGCAGCTCGTGTGGGTCGACCACGCCGATTTCCAGCCGCGCAGGATCGAGTTCTACGACCGCAAGGGCGACCTGCTGAAGACCCTCGACCTCCTGGAGTACCGGCAGTATCTCGGCCGGTACTGGCGGTCGCATCGCCTGGAGATGCAGAACCATCAGACCGGCAAGTCGACCACGCTGACCTTCTCCGACTACCGCTTCGGACTCGGCCTGGGCGAGGGCGATTTCGAGAAGGGCCGCCTCGAACGCCTGCGCTGACCCCGCGCCGGCCGGACGCCCGCGCCCCGAGCTGCTTGAGGCCCGAAACATGATCAAAGCCCCGACGCCCGCCGGGCGGCCCCGGATGACCGCGCTTCCTGGCGCCGTCGCCGCTGCCGCCGGGCTCGCCCTGGCCGGCGGCTGCGCGCCGGCCGCAGCCGCCGAGTGGAGCCTGTCGGGCTCGCTGCAGCTGGAGAGCCGGTTCTTCCTCACCAGTCCCGCCTTTTCCGGCCAGGACCCCGCCACGGTGTCGCCGTCGGTCGCCGTCGAGCCGGAGCTGATCGTCGACACCGCCGGCGGCGAGGATCGCTTCACGCTCAAGCCGTTCCTGCGCGTCGACGCCCACGACGGCAACCGCACCCACGGGGATCTGCGCGAGGCGAACTGGCTGCATTTCGGCGACGGCTACGACCTGGTGCTCGGGTTCGACAAGGTGTTCTGGGGCGTCGCGGAATCCCGCCACCTGGTCGACATCGTCAACCAGACCGATCTGGTCGAGGACATCGACCAGGAGGACAAGCTGGGCCAGCCGATGGTGCAGCTGCAGGTCGCGACCGACTGGGGGGTGTTCCGGGGCTTCTTCATGCCGGTGTTCCGCGAGCGCACCTTTCCGGACGACGACGCGCGGTTCCGCGGTCCTCTGCCGATCGCCGGCGACGCGGCCTACCAGTCCGACGCCGAGCAACACCACCCGGATCTGGCGCTGCGCTGGAGCCGGACCTTCGGCGGGTTCGACGTCGGCGTCTCGCATTTCCGCGGCACCAGCCGAGAACCCCGGCTGATCGCGTCCGACACCGGCGGTGGCCTCGAGCTGGTGCCGACCTACGACCTCATCGACCAGACCGGCGTCGACGTGCAGTACACGACCGGGGCGTGGTTGTGGAAGTTCGAGGGCATCGGGCGCGCCGGGCACGGCGACTATTTCGCCGCCAGCGTCGCCGGTTTCGAATACACGCTGTACCAGGTCGCCGGCACGGATTCCGATCTCGGGCTGCTGCTCGAACACCTGTACGACGGCCGGGAGGAGGACGGCGACGCGCCCTTGACGCCGTTTCAGAACGACGTGTTCGCGGGCGCCCGCCTGACCCTCAACGACGCCGACGACACGACCTTCCTCGCCGGCGCGATCGCCGACGTCGAGGACCAGTCGGTCACGCTGTCGCTCGAGGCCAGCCGTCGGATCGGCAACGACCTGAAGGTCGAGCTGGAGGCCCGCCTGTTTCCCGACATCGAGCCCGGCAACACGCTGTACGGCATCCGGCGCGACAACATGGTCGCCCTGCGGCTCAGCCGGTTTTTCTGACCGGCGGGTCAGCATTGCCGCTTTCCGCTGTTGCGGCCGCTCGCTATGCTTTTTTGCTGCAATGCGGGGCGGGGATGACGGGAACAGGCACGCGATGGTCCGGCCGCTGATCGACCGCCTCTGGGGCGGGCAGACGGTCCCGGTCCTGGTGGTTCTGGTCGCCCTGGTGGCGCTCTGGTATGGCTTCGCGGTCTACCTGAACGCGCCCTGGCAGGTCGACGTCTACGCCAAGGCCAAGGCCGAGTGGACGGCGGCGGATCTGATCGCCGACACCCTGAACCAGGAACGGCCGGTGCTGCCGGCGGCGCACCAGGTGTTCGCCGAGATCTGGGCGACCACCGTCGAGCGGCCGGTCACCTCGCGCCGCAGCCTCGTCCACCACGCCTGGATCACCCTGTCGGCGACGCTGGCCGGGTTCGCCATCGGCACCGCGCTCGGCATCGTGCTGGCGGTGCTGATCATTCACAACCGCGCCGTCGACCGCTCGCTGATGCCCTGGGTGGTGGCCAGCCAGACCATCCCGATCCTGGCGATCGCGCCGATGATCATCGTGGTGCTGAACGCCGTCGGGCTGTCCGGGCTGCTGCCGAAGGCGCTGATCTCGGCCTATCTCAGCTTCTTCCCGATCGTGGTCGGGATGGTGAAGGGGCTGCGCAGCCCGGAGATCCAGCACCTCGACCTGATGCACACCTACGACGCCAACGGCTGGCAGACCTTCTGGAAGCTGCGCTGGCCAAGCTCGGTGCCGTATCTCTTCACCTCGATGAAGGTGGCGGTGGCGATCAGCCTGGTCGGGGCGATCGTCGGCGAGTTGCCGACCGGCGCCGTCGCCGGCCTCGGCGCGCGCCTGCTGGCCGGGTCGTATTACGGCCAGACCGTGCAGATCTGGTCGGCGCTGTTCGCGGCGGCGGCGCTCGCCGCTCTGCTGGTGCTGCTGGTCGAGTTGGCCAACCGGCTGGTGCTGAAGCGCATGGGGATGGCGCCGTGAACCGCGGTCGCATGACGCCGGTGCAGACCGCGCTCGCCTACCTCGTCGCCACCGCCGGCCTCGCCGGCGCGGCGCTGCCGGTATCGGCCCTCGGGACGCCGGTGACCGGGCTGCCGGTGCTGGCGGCGTTCGCCGTCCTGGCGGTCGCCTCGCTGGTCCGGTTCCGCCTCGCGGTCCCGGTGTGGGCGGACGGGCTGCTGTCGCTGCTGGGGGCGGCGGCGCTGATCGCGGCGTTGCCCGACATCGGCCGGGCCGGCGCCGGCTTCTGGATGTTGCTGGTCGCCGCCTGGGCGGCCGCCTGGCTGTTCGTGGAACGCCTGATCGCCGCCGAGCCGGCCGGCCGGCGCAGCCGGCTGGTGCGGCTGCTGGTGCCGCTGTATTTCGGGGCCTGGATCCTGATCGTCTGGGAGGTGGTGGTGCGCGGCGCCGGCGTGCCGTTCGTGCTGCTGCCGCCGCCCTCGGCCGTCGGCGTGCGGCTGATGACGTCGAGCGCCATCCTGTGGGCGGATTTCCGGCAGACCTTCCTGAAGGCGGTGCTGATCGGCTACGCGCTCGGCTGCGGCTCGGCGTTCCTGGTCGCCATCGCCATCGACCGCAGCCCGTTCCTGCAGCGCGGGCTGCTGCCGCTCGGCAACTTCGTCTCGGCCCTGCCGATCATCGGCGTGGCGCCGATCCTGGTGATGTGGTTCGGTTTCGACTGGCCGTCGAAGGCGGCGGTGGTGGTGGTGATGACGTTCTTCCCGATGCTGGTGAACACGGTCGCCGGCCTCGCCGCCGCCGGCGCGATGGAGCGCGACCTGATGCGCACCTACGCCGCCGGCTACTGGCAGACGCTGTTCAAGCTGCGCCTGCCGGCCGCCGCCCCATTCATCTTCAACGCCCTGAAGATCAACTCCACCCTGGCGCTGATCGGCGCCATCGTGGCGGAGTTCTTCGGGACCCCGATCGTCGGCATGGGCTTCCGGATCTCGACCGAGGTCGGGCGGATGAACATCGACATGGTCTGGGCCGAGATCGCGGTCGCCGCGGTCGCCGGCTCGGCGTTCTACAGCGCGGTCGCCCTGATCGAGCGGGCGACCACGTTCTGGCATCCCTCGATCCGCAGTGGGTAGAGGGCCCAAGAAAAGGAGGCACATGACATGAACAGGCTTCTCACGTCGTTGATGGCCGGGGCGGTTGCCCTGGTGGCGAGCCACGCGGAGGCCGCCGACAAGGTCTCCCTGCAGCTCAAATGGGTGACCCAGGCGCAGTTCGCCGGCTACTACGTCGCCAAGGACAAGGGCTTCTACAAGGACGAGACTCTCGACGTCGAGATCAAGCCGGGCGGCCCCGATGTGGCGCCGGCCCAGGTGCTGGCTGGCGGCGGCGCCGACGTGATCATCGACTGGATGCCGTCCGCCCTCGCCACCCGCGAGAAGGGCGTCGGCCTGGTCAACATCGCGCAGCCGTTCAAGTCGTCCGGCATGATGCTGACCTGCCGCAAGGAGACCGGCGTCGCCTCGCCGAAGGATTTCCCGGGCCGCACCCTGGGCGTCTGGTTCTTCGGCAACGAGTACCCGTTCCTGTCGTGGATGAGCCAGCTCGGCATCCCGACCGACGGCAGCCCGAAGGGCGTCACCGTCCTGAAGCAGGGCTTCAACGTCGACCCGCTGCTGCAGAAGCAGGCCGACTGCATCTCGACCATGACCTACAACGAGTACTGGCAGGTGATCGACGCCGGCCTCACCGAGGACGAATTGGTGGTGTTCAAGTTCCAGGAGCAGGGCGTGGCCACCCTGGAGGACGGCATCTACGTGCTCGAGGACAAGCTGAAGGACGCCGCCTTCGCCGACCGTATGGTGCGCTTCGTGCGGGCCTCGATGAAAGGCTGGAAATGGGCCGAGGCGAACCCCGACGAGGCCGCCGGGATCGTGCTCGACAACGACGCCAGCGGCGCCCAGACCGAGAAGCACCAGAAGCGCATGATGGGCGAGATCGCCAAGCTGACCGCCGGCTCCAACGGCGCGCTCGACCCGGGCGATTACGAGCGCACCGTCGCCACCCTGATGAAGGGCGGTTCCGACCCGGTCATCACCAAGAAGCCGGAGGGGGCCTGGACCAGCGCGATCACCGACAAGGCGCTGAAGTAGGCATCCCCGCATCGTTGCCGCAGGGGCGAAGGGGCGGGCGACCGCCCCTTCTGCCGTTGCGGATCACGGCAACACCCGGTGCGGCGGGTGGGTTCCGGAGCGGATCGCCGGAGGCGAGACGCATCCGGAAAATCCGCGGCCGGCCCCTTTCGTCGTTCGATGCGAAGAGGCATCTGATCGGCCATGCGCTTGGCTGTCCTGTTCCCGTTGCTCCCAGTCCTGCTTGCCGGCTGCTACCTGTCGCGCTCGGCCGATTTGCCGGACGAATTGGAGCGCACCTGGGACGGCGCCACGGTGGCGGTGCCGTTCTCGGCGGTCGACCCGGGCCTCGCGGACGTCGCCGGCCGCATGGCCGAGGTCGAGGACCGGCTGCGCGCCGCCCGGCCGGCGGAGCGCCTGCCGCTGGTGGTGTTCCTTCACGGCTGCAGCGGCCTGCACGGCGGCTACCGCGTCGATATCGGGTTCCTGCGCGACCGCGGCTACGCGGTGGTTGCGCCCGACAGCTTCGCGCGCGCGTTCAAGCCGCGAAGCTGCGAGTGGCGCTCGAAATCCGCCGGCTCGCACCCCGGCGTCATCGGCTTCCGGCTGGCCGAGGCCGAGCACGCGCTGGAGCGGGCGCGCGCCTTCCCGTGGGTCGATCCCGACCGCGTCGTGCTGATCGGCCAGAGCGAGGGCGGCCTGACCACCGCCAACTACACCGGCGCCGGCCTGGCCGGACGGGTGATCCTGGGCTGGACCTGCCAGATCCCGTGGCCGCCGCTGTGGGGCCTGCGCGGCGACCCCGACACCCCGGTGCTGTCGGTGGTCAGCGCCGGCGACGCCTGGTTCCGCCCATGGTACGTGGCCGGCCACTGCGGCGAGGACATGGCCGGCTTCGCCGACGCCAGCTCGGTGGTGCTCGACGGCGCAATGCACCACATGCTCCGGCTGCCGGAGGCGCGGGAGTCAGTCGGCAAGTTCCTGGCGCGGGTGGCGCCGCCGGCTGGCGTCGACTGAGGGCAAGCGCCACGGCTTCCGGAGTGACGACAAGGGAAGGAGGGGCCGGCCACCGCCAACACCCCATAAAGAGGGACCCGTCACCGCCAACAACTTGTCGTCATCCCGGCCAAGCGCAGCGCGCGCTGGGACCCACCCGCCGCTCCGGCGCTGGGTACGGCGAGCGCCCGTCGTCGCACCGTGGACCCCGGATAGCCGCGGCTTCGCCACGGCTTCCGGGGTGACGACAAGGGAAGGAGGGGCCCGTCACCCCCCACAACCATAAAGAGGGACTGGTCACCGCCAACAACTTGTAGAGGGCTCGACCCTCAGCCCGCCAGCCCCTGCTCGAACAGCATCCCGTACTCAGGCACCGCGTCGTCGATTCCGGCGAGGCGCAGGCAGTGCCAGGCCATGGCGAGGTTGCTGGACAGCAGCGGTTTGCCGCAGGCGGCCTCGACCTCGGCGGCGATCTCGGCGACGCGCAGGCTGGTGCAGGATACGAAGACGCCGTCGACGCTCGGCTGGGCGGCGGCGGTCAGGGCCGCGTCGCGGATCGAGGCGGCGGAGATCCGCGCCGCGTCGCGGTCGTCGATCCGGTCGAAGGTGCCGAGCGCGGTGACGGCGACGCCGCGCTTCTCGATGTAGGCGCGCACGCCCTCGTTGATCGACTTGCTGTAGGGCGTCAGCACCGCGATGCGCCGCAGGCCGAGGGTGGCGAAGGCCGCCAGCGCGCCGGTGATCGGCGTGGTGTAGCGGGCCGCCGGGCGGACCTTGCGCAACTCCTCGAACACCGTCTCCTCGCCGAGCTCCATGGCCGCCGAGGTGCAGCCGAAGGCCACCACGTCGAGGCGCATGCTGGGCAGGATCAGGTCGGCCGCCGGCGCGATCCGGCTCTGCATGGCCCGCAGGGTCTCGGGCGTGATGTCGTTGTCGTTGAACAGCCGGCTCTCGTAGAACGCCACGCCGTCCTGTCGCACGATGCGGCGGAATTCGTGCTCCATGGTCTGGTCGCTGGCCAGCACCACCAGCCCGATCGCGGCGCGCGGCGCGACGCCGCCGTCGAGGGTGGAGGGCAGCACGTCGAGGTCGATGCAGCCGGGCGTGGCGGCGAGCAGCGCTGTGTCCATGGGATTGCCTTTCGACTATCGATCGGTGACACGGTCGGCTTCAGGCTAATCCGCCGGCGTCCGCGGGTGAAGACGGGGATCGCCGCCCCAAACCTACAGCGGAGACGGCGGCGCGACGCCGAGCCTGTCGGCCCAGGTCCGGAGCCCGTCGACGATGCCGGGATACAGCGCCACCCCGTCCTTCAGGGCGGCGCGCTTGCGGGCGAGCGCGCCGTCGCCCGGCAGCCGCACCGCCTCGACGCCCGGACGCGGCGGGTTGCCGCGGCAGGCCTCGGCCAGCCAGTCGGTCTGACGGGTGAAGGCGTCGACCCCGGCGAACGCCGTCGGATCGTAGACCTGGACGTAGACCCCGGCCCCCCAGCCCTCGGCCGGGTCGGCGCGGCCGTGGCCGGCGAGCGCCTGGGTCAGCGACTCGACGATCAGCGCCATGCCGTAGCCCTTGTGGCCGTGATCGAGCCCGCCGACCGGCAAAATGGTGCCCGGCGGGTCGGTGAACAGCACCGCCGGGTCGGTCGAGGGGTTGCCGGCGGCGTCGAGCACCCAGGGGTGGTCGAGCGCGCGGCCCTCCTTGTGCAGGCGACCGGTCAGGCCGTTGGTGGTGATCGAGGCCGAGATGTCGACCAGGATCGGGTCGCCGCCGGTCGGGATGCCGACGGCGATCGGGTCCGGCGTGTAGACCGCGCGGGTACCGCCGAACGGCGCGACGCTGGCGACCGACGGATCGGAACAGGCGAGCGTGACCATCATGCCGTGCCGGGTTGCGCGCTCCAGGAACGCCGCCAGGCAGGCGATGTGATGGGCGCGCCGGATCGACACCGTGCCGGTGCCGTACAGCCGGGCGCGCTCGACCGCCAGGTCGACGGCGGCGGCGGTCAGCCACACCCCCGACAGCCGCCGGCCGTCCCAGCTGACCACCGGCCCGCGATCGGCCAGGACCGCCGGCTGGCCCGACCCCTTCATGCTGCCGTCGGCGAGTGCCGCCAGGTAGGGCGGGACCAGCTGCAGGCCGTGGGTGGTGTGGCCCATCAAATCGGCCTCGACCATCAGCGGCGCCACCATCCGGGCCTTGTCGGCGTCCAGCCCGGCGGCGGCGAACAGCGCCTCGGCGTAGGCGGTCAGCGCGCTGGCGGCGTAGCGTTCGGTCATGCTCGATCCTCCGGACGGTCGTCTCGAGGCGGACCTTAGCGGGCCGGGCCGGGCCGGGGAAGCCGGCGGGTACCCCCTGTTGCTCGGTTCGCCAACCGCGCTATCGTCGGCTGCGCCCGGGCCAAGCCGGACCCGGCGGCCCCTGGCGGTTCGGAGCGACCTCACATGAGCATCGACGCGGTTCGTCGGCACCTCTTCGCGGGGCTGCAACGCCGCGCCTTCTACGGCTGGAGCATGCTCGGGGTCGCCGGCATCGGGATCTTCGCCAGCGGCCCCGGCCAGTCGCACACCTTCAGCGTGTTCATCGTCGCGATCAGCGAGGACCTCGGCCTGACCGGGACCGAGATCGCCTCCGCCTACGGTTTCGCCACGCTGGTGGCCGCGCTGGCGCTGCCGTACATGGGCCGGCTGGTGGATCGTCACGGGCCGCGCCGGATGCTGATGCTGGCGGTGCCGCTGCTGGCTATCGCCTGCCTGGTGTTCGGCGCCGCCTCGGGCCTGCTCTGGCTGGCGATCGGCTTCGCGCTGCTGCGGTTCCTCGGCCAGGGATCGATGATGCTGAACTGCGCCAACCTGGTGGCGCAGTGGTTCCAGGCCAAGCGGGGCTTCGCGCTCGGGCTGATGGCGCTGGGCTTCTCGGTCTCGATGGCGGTCCACCCGCCGCTGGCGCAGTGGCTGATCGAGACCGTGGGCTGGCGCCAGGCCTGGCTGTGGCTCGGCCTGCTGTCGCTGGCGCTGCTGCTGCCGCCGGTGCTGCTGCTGGTCTACGACCGCCCGGAGCAGGTCGGGCTGCGCCCCGACGGCGAAGCGGCTCCAACCGACGGCAAACCGGCCGCCGCGATCGTCGGGCTGACGCTGGCCGAGGCGTTGCGCACGCCGGTGTTCTACGTCCTGGCGGCGGGCATGTTCGCGATGTCGATGCTGGTGACCGCCCTGCACTTCTTCCAGGTGACGATCTTCACCTCGAACGGCCTCGACCCCAGCCTCGCCGCGCGGGTGTTCAGCGTGTCGGCGCTGGCCATGCTGGTCGCCATGCCGGTGGTCGGCCGGCTGCTCGACCGAGTGCAGACCCGGTTCATGTTCGCCGCCGGGCTGGTGGTCACGGCCGGCTCGCTGCTGGCGGCGTCGCTGGTCGACAGCGTGACCACGGCGGTGCTGTACGCGATCGTGTTCGGCGTCAACAACGCCGTCACCATGACCTATTTCGGCTACATGTGGCCGCGCTTCTTCGGCCGCCTGCACCTCGGCAGCATCCAGGGCACCGGCCAGATGATCGGCGTGGTCGGCGCCTCGCTCGGCCCGCTGCCGCTCGGCATCGGCGTCGACCTGCTCGGCGGCTTCGACCAGACCCTGGTGGCGCTCAGCCTGCTGCCGCTGGCCTGCGCGGTGCCGGCGCTGTTCGTGCGGGCGCCGGTCGACGCCCTGCAGGCCCCGGCAGCCGGGCGATGACCACCGGGGCAATGACCGGGGCGATGACCGGGGCGCCGAGGCTGCGCGACCTCGGCGTCGCGATCGGCACCCTGCCGACCGGCCCGGCCAACGCCATCGTCGACGTCGCCGGAATCGCCGTCGGCCACGTCACGCTGTCCGACGGCGACGTGCAGACCGGCGTCACCGCCATCGTCGCGCACGCCGGCCACCCGTTCCGCGACAAGCTGCCGGCCGCGGTGCACGTCATCAACGGGTTCGGCAAGAGCACCGGCCTGATGCAGCTCGCCGAGCTCGGCGCCCTGGAAACCCCGGTGGTGCTGACCAACACCCTGTCGGTCGGAACCGCCTCGACCGCCCTGGTCCGCCACATGCTGGCGGCGACCCCGGAGATCGGCGCCAGCACCGGCACCGTCAACCCGGTGGTCATGGAGTGCAACGACGGCGCCTGGCTGAACGACATCCGCGGCCTGCACGTCACCGAGGACGACGCGCGCCGGGCCCTGGACGCGGCCGGGCCGGAGGTCGCCGAGGGCAATCTCGGGGCCGGCACCGGGATGAGCTGCTACGGCCTCGCCGGCGGCATCGGCACCGCCTCGCGGGTCGTCGAGCGCGGCCCGCGACGCTACACCACCGGCGCGCTGACGCTGTGCAACATGGGGCGGATGGAGGATTTGCGGGTCGACGGCCGCCCGGTCGGCCGCCTGGTCGCCGAGCGGCTGGCGGCGGAGAAGGCTGCCCCCGAAAAGGCG
>CAYNFA010000049.1:0-12649 GCA_964396345.1 uncultured Thalassobaculum sp. | reverse complement strand
ATCGCCGCCACCAACCGTCCCGACGTGCTGGATCCGGCGCTGCTGCGGCCGGGCCGCTTCGACCGCCAGATCGTGGTGCCGAACCCGGACATCCTCGGCCGCGAGAAGATCCTGAAGGTGCACATGCGGAAGGTGCCGCTGGGCCCCGACGTCGACGCGCGCACGATCGCGCGCGGCACCCCGGGCTTCTCGGGCGCCGACCTCGCCAACTTGGTGAACGAGGCCGCGCTGCTGGCCGCCCGCAAGGGCAAGCGCGTGGTCGGCATGCACGAGTTCGAGGATGCCAAGGACAAGGTCATGATGGGCGCCGAGCGGCGCTCCATGGTCATGACCGAGGAAGAGAAGAAGCTGACCGCCTACCACGAGGCCGGGCACGCCATCGTCGCGCTGCACTGCCGCGACAGCGACCCGATCCACAAGGCGACGATCATCCCGCGTGGCCGGGCGCTCGGCATGGTCATGCGCCTGCCCGAGGGCGACCGGATCTCGCTGTCGAAGGCCAAGCTGCTGGACGATCTGCGCGTCGCCTGCGGCGGGCGCATCGCCGAGGACCTGATCTTCGGCGCCGACCGCATCACCACCGGCGCCTCGTCCGACATCCGGATGGTGTCGGACATGGCCCGGCGGATGATCACCGAGTGGGGCATGAGTGACAGGCTTGGCTTCCTGGCCTATTCGGCCGACCAGCAGGAGGTGTTCCTCGGTCACTCCGTGACTCAGCAGAAGAACGTCTCCGACGCCACCGCCAAGGTCATCGACGAGGAGATCCGGCGGGTCACTGACGAGGCCTACGAGGACGCCCGACGCGTGCTGTCGGAGCACATGGACGATCTCCACACCCTCGCCAAAGGCCTGCTTGAATACGAGACCCTCTCCGGCGACGAGATCAAGGACCTGCTCGCCGGCCGCCCGGTCGACCGGACCAGCGGGCGCGAGGACAGCGGCAAGACGCCATCCGGACGGCGCGCCTCGGTGCCGACCGGCGGCGCCGAAACGCCGGGGACCGGCGGCCTCGAGCCGGACCCGCAGCCCGGCGACTGACCCTGTGACGGGTTTACACCGGCAGCCCGCGCTTCGGCGCGGGCTTCTGCGTTCCGGGGACCGGCTCTACCTGCTGCCGCGCGACCTGATGACCGGTGCCGAGGCCGCCGCCGCCATCGCCGACGGCGCCGCCCGGCCGCTCGCCGGCGGGCCGGTCGCCTTCGGGGCGGTCGACGCGCTGATCCGCGCCGGCGACCGGGTGACGGCCGTGCGGGTCCCGCTGCCGGCGCTCGCGGATCTCGATCGTCCCGACCTGCAGGCCCGGCTCGACCGGCTGAGCGGGCGCCGCCCGCTCCTCGAGGACGGTCGCTTGCCGCTCCTGATGGGGATCGTCAACGCCACCCCCGACAGCTTCTACGACGGCGGCCGCCATGCCAGCGCCGAATTGGCTATCGCCCACGGCCGGCGGCTGGCGGAGGAGGGGGCGGCGATCGTGGATGTCGGCGGCGAGTCGACCCGGCCCGGCGCCGATGCGGTGGCGATCGACGACGAGATCCGGCGCACCGAGCCGGTGATCAGGGCGCTCGCCCGGGACGGCGTCCGGGTCTCGATCGACAGCCGCCACGCCGCCGTCATGGCGGCCGCCCTCGACGCCGGCGCGGCCTGGGTGAACGACGTCTCCGCACTCGCCCACGATCCCGAGGCGGCGGCGCTGGTGGCGGCCCGCGGCTGCCCGGTGGTGCTGATGCACATGCGCGGCGAGCCGAAGACCATGCAGTCGGCGCCGCGCTATGCCTGCGCGCCCCTCGACGTGTACGACGAGCTGGAGGCCCGGGTCGCCGCCGCCCGCGCCGCCGGGGTGGCCGCCGACCGGATCGTCGTCGATCCCGGCTACGGCTTCGCCAAGACCGTCGCGCACAACGTCGGGGTGACCGCCTGGCTGGCGCTGCTGCACGGCCTCGGCTGCCCGGTGCTGTTCGGCGGCTCGCGCAAGAGCTCGATCGCCCGGCTGTCGAAGGGCGAGCCGGGCGAGGCGCGCCTGCCCGGATCGCTGGCCCTGGCGCTCGCCGCCGCCGCCCGCGGCGCCCAGATCCTGAGGGTCCACGACGTGGCGGAGACCGCCCAGGCGCTCGCCGTGCAGGCGGCGGTGGACGCCGCGTCGTAGACGGATTGGCTACGCCCGTCGCCGCCGCACCAGGACGATGGCGGCCGCCGCCACGTCGATCCCGGCGCACAGCCACCACGCGGCGCGGTAGTCGCCCTGGGCGTCGCGCAGCATCCCCAGCAGCAGCGGCGCGCAGGCGTAGGTCAGCTGGGTTCCGGCGACCACCAGCCCGACCGCGCGCGTGAACGCCGCGGCCGGCACCTCGCGCCGCAGGATCAGGCTCGGCAGGGTGATCAGGTTGCCGACGCCGAGACCGTTGACGGTGCAGGCGATCAGCGTGACCGGGACCGAGGGCTCGGTCGCCAGCACGCCAAGGGCGCCGGCCTGCAGCGCCAGGGTGGCGGCGCTCGCCACCCGCGGGTCAATCCGGTCGATGACCAGGCCGGTCGCCACGCGCCCGACGATCGCCGCGCCGGTGGTCAGTCCGACCGCCAGCGACAGCGTCGCCGGGCCGAGCGTCGGGGCGAGGAAGGCGACCAGGTGGGTGAGGAAGCCGACCTGGGCGAACAGGCCGAGCGCAAACGCCACCATCACCGTCCACAGGCCGGGCCGGGCGAACAGGGCGCGGGCGCCGATCCGCGCCGGCTGCGCGCGGGGGCCGGTCGGCGGCTCGGCGACGGCCTGTCCGCCATCCGGCGCCAGGCCGAGCCCGGCCGGGGTTCGCCCGAGGGTCATCGCCGCCGCCGGCCAAAGCGTGGCGGCCATGGCCAGCGCCACCAGCCCGACGCCGAGGGTGAACCCGAACCGCTCGATCGCCAGGATCATCAGCGGCGCCACGATCACACCGCCGCAACTGGCGCCGTTCAGCGCCAGGCTGATCGCGAAGCCGAGGCGACGGTCGAACCAGGGAGCGACCAGGGCGTTGACCATCACCCCGCTCATGGTCGCCCAGCCGAAACTCATCGCCAGGAACGCCGGCCACAGCTGCCAGGGCTCGCCGACGCGCGTCACCGCCAGCGCCGCAACCGCCATCAGCAGGCTGCCGCCCAACACCACGGCGCGCTCGCCGAACCGCTCGATCAACCGTGGTACCGCGGTGAGCGCGGCGGCCCCGAGCAGGTAGTAGCCGGTGATCGCGGCGCCGACCGTCCCGGTCGCCCACCCGCGCGCCTCGGCGAGCGTCGCCAGATAGACGCCGGCGCCGTAGAACCCGAAGCCCCAGCCGAACATCGCGACCAGGAACGCGGTCGCAACGACCTTCCAACCGTGGAACAAGGCGGTCTCCCGGCAAGGAACGGCTCTCTCGGGCGCGCACCACACCCGATGCTACCCTAGCCAGGCCGCGCCGGTCGCCGTGGTGCCATCGGCGCCGATGCGCTGGCGCCATTGCGGCGGCCGGCGCCCTGCCATCCGGAATCCGAGGACGATCTGGGCCTTGCCGCGCCCGTGACCGGTGCCAACCAGGGGCGGCCGGCTCGCGCCAGGGCCGGTCCATTTGCGTTCTCGCGGGCCCCCAGCCCGGAGGCGGCGTCGGTCGGCGGGCCCCGGCTCGCCACGCTGCCGGCCGGGACGGCGGCGCCCGACGGCGAACTGGTGCATCACCGCAAGGCGCTGGACTGGGTCGCCACTGATTCCCTTGCGCGGGGCTGCCGGGGCCGGTCGCGAACCGGCCTCGTATCGGCTATAACCCGACGCACGCAACGACACGGGAAGAACGCCATGGTGCGCGCGCTGTTCGGAACTGATGGCATCCGCGGTTTGGCCAACACCGAGCCGATGACGGCGGACCTCGCCATGAAGGTGGCGATGGCGGCCGGGCTGCATTTCCGCAAGGACCACGGCCGTCGGCCGCTGGCGGTGATCGGCAAGGACACGCGCCTGTCGGGGTACATGCTGGAGCCGGCGATGGTGGCGGGCTTCACCGCGATCGGGATGGACGTGGTGCTGGTCGGGCCGATGCCGACGCCGGCGGTGGCGATGCTCACCCCGTCGCTGCGTGCCGATCTCGGGGTGGTCATCTCGGCCTCGCACAACCCGTTCCACGACAACGGCATCAAGCTGTTCGGCCCGGACGGCTACAAGCTTTCCGACGCCGTCGAGGCCGACATCGAGGCGCGGCTGGGCAACCTCGCCGCCGCCGCCCTCGCCGGGTCAGCCGACCTCGGCCGGGCGCGCCGGCTGGAGGACGCCCAGGGTCGCTACATCGAGGCGGTCAAGGCGTCGTTCCCGTCGAGCCTGCGGCTGGACGGGCTGAAGGTGGTGGTCGACTGCGCCCATGGCGCCGCCTACAAGGTCGCGCCCCGCGTCCTGTACGAACTCGGCGCCGACGTGGTTGCCATCGGCGTCGACCCGGACGGCTTCAACATCAACGATCGGTGCGGCGCCGTCGCTCCCCAGGCGATGCGGGCCCGGGTGGTCGAGGAGCGCGCCGATCTCGGCCTCGCCTTCGACGGCGACGCCGACCGCCTGATCCTGGCCGACGAGATCGGCCAGATCATCGACGGCGACCAGATCCTCGGGATGATCGCGCGGTCGTGGTCCGAGGACGGCCGGCTGAAAGGCGGCGGCGTGGTCGCGACGGTGATGTCGAACCTCGGCCTGGAACGGTTCCTCGGGTCGATGGACCTCGAACTGGTCCGCACCAAGGTCGGCGACCGCTACGTGCTCGAGCGCATGCGCTCCGACGGCTACAACGTCGGCGGCGAGCAATCCGGCCACATGATCTTCAGCGACTACGCCAAGACCGGCGACGGCCTGCTGGCGGCGCTCCAGGTGCTGGCGGTGCTGATCCGCGCCGGCCGGCCGCTGTCCGAGGTGGCGCGGGTGTTCGAGCCGCTGCCGCAGGTGCTGAAGAACGCGCGGTTCGGCGGCGGCGACCCGTTGCAGCGGCCGGCGGTCAAGAGCGCCGTGGCCGAGGCCGAGCGGGCGCTGGACGGGACCGGACGCCTGCTGATACGCAAATCCGGCACCGAGCCGGTCATCCGGGTGATGGCCGAGGGCGAGGACCGGCGCTCCGTGCTGCGGATCGTCGACGGGCTCGTCGCGGCGATCGAGGACCAGGCCGGCGAGGACGCGGCGTGAGCGGCGGCACGGCACGGCGAATCGCCGGGCGGGTGCTGATCGTCGCCGGATCGGATTCCGGCGGCGGTGCGGGCATTCAGGCGGACATCAAGGCGGTGACCGCCCTCGGCGGCTACGCGATGACCGCCGTCACCGCGCTGACCGCGCAGAACACCGAGGGCGTGTTCGGCGTCCACGAGGTGCCGACCGCCTTCCTTCGCCAGCAGATGGAACTGGTCATCGGCGATCTCGGCGTCGATTGCGTCAAGACCGGGATGCTGCACTCGGCGCCGGTGATCGAGACCGTGTGCGACGTCCTGGAAGCCCGCATCCCCGGCGTGCCGCTGGTCGTCGACCCGGTGATGGTCGCCAAGGGCGGCCATTCGCTGCTCGAGTCGACCGCTCTCGGCGTGCTGCGAACCCGGTTGATCAGCCGCGCGACCGTGCTGACGCCGAACCTGCCGGAGGCCGAGCTGCTGACCGGAATGGAGATCCGAGACGAGGACGCCATGCGGCGGGCGGCGGAGGTGCTGCTGTCGCTCGGGCCGCGCGCGGTGCTGCTCAAGGGCGGCCACCTGGAAGGCCGCGACGTGGTCGACCTGCTGGCCAGCGAGGACGGCATCGAGGCGTTCCGGGGGCCGCGCATCCAGACCAGGCACACCCACGGCACCGGCTGCACGCTGGCCTCGGCGATCGCCTGCGGGCTGGCCCAGGGCCTGGACCTGCCGAAGACGATCCGCCGGGCGCGCAGCTACGTGCTGACGGCGATCGCGACGGCGCCGGGCTGGGGGCGGGGACACGGGCCCCTGAACCACGTTCACACCGTCCGACCGGAAGCCTGAGTCACCACGGGTGCCGCCGGGTTTCGAGGCAACCGAGGGCGCTGGCCAGACGCGCGATGGCGGCTTCCAGCCCCGCCGGCACCAGTCGCCCGCCGAGCGGCGCGTTCTGGCTGGGTCCCCGCACCGCCAGGAGTCCGGGCGCGTCGTCGGCGGAGTAGTCGAATACCCCGAAGACGCAGCCGGTCGGCGCCACCAGCCCAACCAGTCCCTGCCGTGGCGGGCCGTCGCCGCCGTCCAGTTCCCGGTCGCGCCGTGCCGCGTGGCTGGCGGTCTCGGCCATCCAGGCTTGCAGGGTGAGGCCCGGCCGGTCATCGGACACGAGGGTGAAGGCCCGCAGCAGGCCATCGCGGCCCAGCAGGGTCGGGGTCAAGATCAGTCGGTCGGCGCAGCGTGACGGCATGTCCGCACGCTATCCGGCGTGCCCTGCTCGCGGCGTTGATGCACCTCAAAATCCGACGGTCGACCGCGGAATAGACAACCGCGCGATCGTGCGCCGGATCGAGCGCGAGCGTGCCGGCTTGATCGAGCCGGATCGATACACCATCGATCGATTGTGGGAAGACAACGCTGACATCGTCATGGTCTCAATGCGCGGCTGGGGAGCCTGGACGAACCCTGCCGGCGCATCGACACTGCGGGAGCAACTGGGACTCGACGCCCGAAGGAACCGATGATGCCCGACATGCCCGGACTGGCCCAACTGGAGCGCGCGGCTGAGATCGTCCACGCGGTGATGCCGCCGACGCCGCAAGTCAGCTGGCCGTTGCTGTGCGAGCGCGCCGGCTGCGAGGTCTGGGTCAAGCACGAGAACCAGACCCCCGCCGGGGCCTTCAAGATCCGCGGCGGCATCGTCTACATGGATGCCCTGCGACGCGCCCAGCCGGGGGTCACCGGCGTGATCGCCGCCACACGGGGCAACCACGGCCAGTCGGTCGCCTTCGCCGCCACCCGCAACGGCCTGACCGCGACGGTGGTGGTGCCGGAAGGCAACTCGGTTGAGAAGAACGCCGCCATGCGCGCCTTCGGCGCCGACCTGGTCGTCCACGGACACGATTTCCAGGCCAGCCTGGAGCACGCGATCGCGCTCGCCGCCGAGCGCCGCCTGCACATGGTGCAGAGTTTTGATCCGATGCTGGTGGCCGGCGTCGGCAGCTACGGAATGGAGCTGTTCCGGAGCGTGCCGGACCTGGCCGCGGTGTACGTGCCGATCGGCCTCGGCTCGGGGATCTGCGGGGTGATCGCCGCCCGCGACGCGGTCGGGTCGCGCGCCGAGGTCATCGGTGTGGTCGCCGCCAACGCGCCGGCCTACGCGCTCAGCCTCGAGGCCGGCGCGGTGGTGTCGACCAACCGCGCCGACACCATGGCCGACGGGATGGCCTGCCGGGTGCCGGACACCGGCGCGTTCGAGGTGATCCGCGGCGGGGCCGCCGGGGTGGTCAGGGTCTCCGAAGACGAGATCAAGGCGGCGATGCGCCACTACTTCACCGACACCCACAATGTCGCCGAGGGAGCGGGTGCCGCGCCGCTCGCTGCGCTCCTCAAGGAACGGGAGCGGTGGCAAGGCCGCAAGGTGGGGCTGATCCTGTCCGGTGGTAATGTCGATCGCACCGTCTACCAGGCGGTCCTGCAGGAAGCCGACACGAACGAGGCGGAGACCCGATGACCGATGAACTGTTCCGCGAAGACGCCTATCTGAAGAGCTGCCAGGCGACGGTGACCGCCGTCGACGACGCCGGCATCGTGCTCGACCGCACGGTGTTCTACCCGATGGGCGGAGGCCAGCCCGGCGACGCCGGCCGGCTGACCCGCGCCGACGGCACCGTCGTGCCGGTCGTCGACGCCCGCAAGGTCGACGCGGGCATCGCCCATGTGCCGGGCGAAGGCGCGCCGGCGCTGGCGGTCGGCGACACCGTCACGGCCGAATTGGACTGGGATCGCCGCTACCGCCACATGCGGGTGCACACCGCCCTGCACCTGATGTGCAGCCGGGTCGTCGGCGGCGTGACCGGCGGCCAGATCGGCGACGGCAAGGGCAGGCTCGATTTCGACCTGCTGCCGGAGAACGTTCCGGACAAGGACGCGCTGGCTGGCGTGCTGAACGACCTGATCGCCGCCGACCACAAGCTGACGATCTCGTGGATCACTGACGAGGAGCTTGCCTCGAACCCCGATCTGGTCCGCACCATGTCCGTGAAGCCGCCGATGGGGGCGGGGCGGGTGCGGATGATCCGCATCGGTGACGCCGTCGACTACCAGCCCTGCGGCGGGACCCACGTGAAATCCATCGGCGAGATCGGCCGGGTGGCAATCAACAAGATCGAGAACAAGGGCAAGCAGAACCGCCGGATCAACCTCGCGCTGGTGGACTGACCGGCGCGGCAGGCCCACCCGCTGCCGTCAAATCCGACCGGATCGCCACAGGCGGAACGGATCCGGGAGCCGCGAACGGCCTCGGCGCCGAACGGAGAACCGTGCCATGACCCTGACCTTCGAGACCGTTGACGTCTTCACAGACACCGCCTACGCCGGCAACCCGCTGGCGGTGGTGTTCGGCGCCGAGGGCCTGGACACCGGGGTCCTGCAGCGGATCGCCCGCGAGTTCAACCTATCGGAAACCACCTTCGTGCTGCCGCCGGCCGATCCGGCCAGCACGGCGCGAGTGCGGATCTTCTCGACCAAGCGCGAGATGCCGTTCGCCGGCCACCCCAACATCGGCACCGCCACGGTGCTGGCGTGGCGGGGCGAAGTCTTCGGGCGTCCGATCGGCGAGGGCGTGCTGTTCGAGGAACTGGGTGGGCCGGTGCCGGTCGCCATCCGCCGGCAGGGCGGTCGGCCGGTCGGCGCCACGCTGACGGCGCCAGCGGCGTTCTCGACCGGCGCCGAGGCGACAGTCGACGACGTCGCCGCCTGCCTGGGGCTGCAGCCGAGCGATGTCCGCATCGACTCGCACCGCCCGGTCGCGGCGTCCGCCGGTCTGCCGTTCCTGGTCGCCGAACTGGTCGACCGGGCTGCGCTGGAACGGGCGCGGCCCGACACCGCCGCGTTCGCCACCGCGCCGAGCGTGGTCCCGGTCGGCGCCATCCTCTGCTACGCCCGCACCGGTGGCGGCGATGACGTCGACATCCGGGCGCGCATGTTCGCGCCGATCCGCAACGTCGCCGAGGATCCGGCGACCGGCAGCGCCAACGTCGCGCTCATGGGGCTGCTGGCGTCGTTGCGGCGCCGGTCCGGCACGCTGGCGCTGCGGATCGCCCAGGGAGTCGAGATGGGGCGGCCGAGCCTGCTGGAGGGCGAGGCCGACTGGACCGATGGCGCCGTGACGGCGGTCCGGATCGGCGGGCGGTGCGCCCCGGTGATGCGCGGCGAGATTGTCGCCGCCGGTTGAAGGAGAGAATGCGATGACCCTGACCTACGAGACCGTTGACGTCTTCACCAGGACGGCGTTCGGCGGCAACCCGCTGGCCGTGGTGTTCGGCGGCGAGGCGCTCGGCACCGAGACGATGCAGGCGATCGCCCGGGAGTTCAACTATCCGGAGACCACCTTTGTCATGCCGCCGGCGGATCCCGACAACACCGCGCGGGTCCGAATCTTCACCCCCGGGATCGAACTGCCGTTCGCGGGCCATCCCAATGTCGGCACCGCCACCGTGCTGGCCCGGCGCGGCGAAGCCTTCGGCCGGCCGGTCGGCGACGCCGTGGTGTTCGAGGAGGCGATCGGGCGGGTCGGGCTCGAGATCGTCCGGGTCGCCGGCGAGGCGGTCGGCGCCGTGCTCACCTCGCCGGCGATGCCGGAGTTGCGCGGCACCTTCGATCCGTCGGCGGTGGCGGCCGCCGTCGGCCTGGCGGATTCCGCCATCGTCGTCGCCCGCCACGCCCCGGCGCACGTGGCGATCGGCGCCACCTTCGTGATCGCCGAGGTCGCCGACCTCGACGCGCTGGCGGTGGCGCGCGGCGACGCGGAATTGCAGGTAGCGCATCTCGGGTCGGCGGCGCCGTCGCTGGTCTATCTCTACACCCGCGAGGACGCCGGCCCCGACACGCTGCACATCCGCTCGCGCATGTTCGCGCCGCGCGCCGGCATTCCGGAGGATCCGGCGACCGGCGCCGCCGCCGTCGCCATCGCCGGACTGTTCGCCGGCCTGTGGCCCGGCGATCTCGACCTGCTGATCGAACAGGGCGTCGAAATGGGGCGCCCGAGCCGCCTGGACGTCCGGATCGTGCGCGGCGACGGCCGGCCGCGGATCACCGTGGCCGGGCGCTGCGTTCCGGTCATGCGGGGCGAACTGCTGACCACCGGCTGAGGGAGGACCGGCCATGGGCCTGACCTACGAGACTGTCGACGTGTTCACCGACACCGCGTTCGGCGGCAACCCGCTGGCGGTGGTGTTCGGCGCCGAGCGGCTGGCGCCGGCGGCGATGCAGGCGATCGCGGCCGAGTTCAACTACTCCGAGACCACCTTCGTGCTGCCGCCCCAGAACCCGGCGCACACCGCGCGGGTGCGGATCTTCACGCCGACCCAGGAAGTGCCGTTCGCCGGGCACCCCAACGTCGGCACCGCCACCGTGCTGGCGTGGCGCGGCGAGGCCTTCGGACGCCCGGTCGGCGGGCGCGTGCTGTTCGAGGAGACCGCCGGCCTGGTCCCGGTCGAGATCGTTCGGGACGGCGACCGCCCGGTCGGCGCCAGGCTGACCGCCCCGCAACCGTTCCGGCGCCTCGGCGAGGCCGACGTGACCGAGGCGGCCGCCTGCCTCGGCCTGCGCCCGGCGCAGATCCGCGAGGACCGTCACCCGCCGGTGATCGGTACCGTCGGGTTGCCGTTCCTGCTGGTCGAACTGGTCGACCAAGCGGCGCTGGCGGCGGCGCGGCCGGTGATCGGCGCGATCCTGGGGTCGCCGACGATCGGCCCGGTCAAGGATATCCACTGCTATGTCCGCACCGGCGGCGCCGACGGCTTCGACCTTCGGACCCGCATGTTCGCGCCGCTCGACGGCGTGCCCGAGGACCCCGCCACCGGCAGCGCTAACGCCGCCCTCGCCGGCCTGCTGGCGGATTTCGACGGCCCGGCCGACGGCACGTTCGGGCTGCGCATATCCCAGGGCGTCGAGATGGGTCGGCCGTCGGTGCTGCTGGCCGAGGCCGACCGCGTGGCCGGCACCACCATCGCGATCCGCGTCGGTGGTCACTGCGTGGTGATCCGCCGCGGCGAACTGGCGGGTCCCTGAACCGTCGCACCGTCGCCGGGATGTCTTTGGCGATTATCTTTACGTGTAGACCGGATCTTTATTACACGACAAGATCGTTGTCATGGCAAACCCCGTCCTGGATGCGAAGGGGCTGGCCGCGGTGGCGACCGCGGTCGCGTCCTGGGGCGTCCTGATCGTCATCAGCCGGGTGCTCGTCGTCGGCCACGGCATGAACCCGTGGGTGCTGGCGTTCGTGCAGATGTCCGTCGGTGGGGCGGCGATGATCGTCGCCGCCGGCCCGGGGCGGCTGCCGCTGTCGGCGTTGCGGCGACCGCACACCTGGGTTTACGGCGGCCTGCGGGTGCTCACCGCGGCCACGCTGACCGCCGCGCTGGCCTACGGCACGGCGGCGGAGATCTCGCTGCTCAGCGCGCTGTTCATCCCGATCGGCATCGCGCTGGCGTGGGCGCTGTTCGCGCGCCGGCCCTCGCCGGCCGATGCCATCGGCTCGCTGGTGATCCTGGTCGGCGTTGCCGGGGTCGCGGGCGGATTGCCGGGCGGTCTGATGGGCGCCGGCGTGTTGCTGATGGCGGTGTCGGCGACCGGGACCGCCGTGGCGACCGCGGTTGCCGAACTGCACCCCGACAACCAGGGTGACGACCCGCGCGCCCGGCTGCGGCTGACCGGCGCCACCATGCTGGTCACAGCCGCGCTGCTGCTGGCCGGCGCGGCGGTCGCCGCGGCGATCGCACCCGACGGTGTCGTCGCCGCCCAGATCCCGGCGGCGGCGGTCGCGGATCCAGCGGTGTGGGTGGCCGGCATCGTCGCCGGTATCCTGCTGCGCGGTCCCTCGACCTTCGCGACGTTCCGCGCCATCCGGATGGTGGGGTCGGAGAATTACCTGATGGGGGTGGCGTTCATGCCAGTGCTGACCCTGGCCGGCGAGCGCCTTGCCGCCGCCGCCGGCCTGCTCCCGGAACCGGGGTTGTCCTCGGCGACGCTGCTCGCCGGAACCGTCGGCATCGCCGGCGCCGCCGGCATGGCGCTGTTGCGCTGGCGCGCCCGGTTGGCGGTGGCGGCGTGATCGCGGATGCGGCGCGCTGAGCGAGCCGGATCTTCTGTTCGCCGCCGGTCCCCCCTATGATCCCGGCCGAACGCAGGGCGGAAACCAGAAACACAAGGACGCGCGATGGCCAGGCTGAAGATCGCGGTGATCCCGGGCGACGGGATCGGCTGGGAAGTGGTGCCGGAGGGGCTGAAGGTGCTGGAGGCGGTCGGCCGCAAGCACGGCCTCGACTACGACTTCACAGAATACGACTGGGGCTGCGAGCGCTTCCACAAGACCGGCAAGCTGATGCCGGACGACGGTCTGGAGCGGTTGAAGGAAGCGGACGCCATCTTCCTCGGCGCCGTCGGCTTTCCCGGCGTGCCGGACCACGTGTCGCTGTGGGGGCTGCTGATCCCGATCCGCCGCTCG
>CAYNFA010000048.1:0-12699 GCA_964396345.1 uncultured Thalassobaculum sp. | reverse complement strand
CGAGTTCGAAGCTGGTGATGCCGAATGTCCGCGAGATCGGCAGGTCGGGTGCCGGACCGCGGTACATGCGGGCGGTCTCGAAGCCGGGTGCGAGGCCGTGGCGACGGGCCAACGCGACGGCCTCGGCGTTCGGCTCAGGCGTGTCCAGGGCAATGTCGCCGCCCGGCATCGTCGCGGCCAGACGGCGAAACAGCAAATCGGCGCGCTCCGCGTCATCGGCGAACAGCGGGCCGATCTTGGCGCCGTCGCGGCACCGCCGCACGACACCGTAGCCGGTCAGCCGCCCGTCCTCCATCAGTGCCCAGCCGGCGTGGGTCGGCGCGGCGTCCAGCCAGGCGTGCAGGAACCGCTCGCGCGGGGCCGGAAAGAACGGACGGTCGTAGGCGATCGCCGCGCCAACCAACGCCGGATCGATCGCCAGCAACCGCGGATCGGTGGGCGCCTCGACCTCCGGCCGGCCGGAGTGACGGATGTTGCGGTGGGCGAGTTCAAAGCCCGACTTGCGGTAGTTCGCCTGCTGGTCGACCACCCCGTCGAGGCCGACGACCCGGTCGCCGAGGCGGGCCATCCCGGCCTGCCAAAGCCGGTAGCCGATGCCGCGCCCGCGCAGGTCCGGCCGGCAGATGTAGAAGCCGAGGAAGCCGAAAGCCGGGCCGTAGTTGATCACCGAGATGCTGGCCGCCGGCTCGCCGTCCAGGAACGCCATCAAGAATCCGTCGGGATCCTCGGCGCGGAAGCAGCGGGCGTCGTCGAGGCCGGGGTTCCAGCCCTCGGCCGCTGCCCAGTCGACGGCGATCTCGACCTCGGCCTCGGTCATCGCCCGGATGTCGATCGTCCCGCTCATGGCGCCGGCCTGTGGTTGGCGTGCCAGTGCCGGGCGATGTCGATACGCCGGCATACCCAGACGTCCCGGAAACCTGTCGCGTAGTCAAGGAAGCGGGTCAGCGCCGCCGCCCGCCCCGGCCTGCCGGCCAACCGGCAATGCAGGCCGACGCTCATCATCCGCGGCACCTCTGCCCCCTCGGCGCGCAGCAGGTCGAGACTGTCGCGGAGGTAGGTGAAGAACTGGTCGCCGCTGTTGAAGCCCTGAGCGGTGGCGAAGCGCATGTCGTTGGCGTCCAGGGTGTAGGGGATCACCAAATGCGGGCCGTTCGGGCCGTCGACCCAGTACGGCAGGTCGTCGGCGTAGCTGTCGCTATCGTAGAGGAAGCCGCCCTCCTCCATGACCAGCCGGCGGGTCTGCGGGCTGATCCGTCCGGTGTACCAGCCGAGCGGGCGGCTGCCGGTGGCCTCGGTGTGCAGACGGATCGCCTCATGCAGTTGCCGGCGCTCCTCCTCGACCGCCATGTCCTGGTAGTCGATCCAGCGGAGCGCGTGGCTGGCGATCTCCCAATCCGCCTCCTTCATGGCGGCCACCGCCTCCGCGTTGCGAACCAGCGCCGCCGTCACGCCGTAGACCGTGACCGGCAGGCCACGCGCGGTGAAGGCACGCCACAGCCGCCAGAACCCGGCGCGCGAGCCGTACTCGTAGATCGATTCCATGTTCATGCTGCGTTTGCCGACCAGCGGCTGGGCGCCGATGATTTCCGACAGGAAAGCCTCGGAGGCGGCGTCACCGTCGAGGATGGTGTTCTCGCCACCTTCCTCGTAGTTGATCACGAACTGCAGGGCGAGGCGGGCGCCACCCGGCCATTCCGCCTGCGGCGGCGTGCGGCCGTAGCCGACCAGGTCGCGGGGGTAGTCCGGGTTCACGTGGCGTCCTCCCTCGCGCTAGGCGTGCGGTGGACTGTCAGGGTCCGCAACCGGTGTCCACCGCTTCGCCGATATCGTCAACCCTCTCGCCACCCGACCCCGTCAGGATGCGCGCGGCCACGCCGGCAGGCCGGACAAGGCGCGCCAGTGATGGGCGATGTCCTCGCGGCGCGCCACCCAGATGCCGCCCCGCGCCCGGATGTGCGCCATGACCCGCTCGAGACCGGCGATCCGCCCCGGCCGACCGATGATCCGCAGATGCAGGCCGATCGACATCATGGCGGGTCGGCGACCGCCCTCCATCCACAGCCAGTCGATGGCGTCGATGCAATAGCGCGCGAAGTCCTCGGCGTGGACGAACCCGCCCTGGCGCTGGAAGCGCATGTCGTTGGTGTCGAAGGCATAAGGCAACACCACGTGCGGACGGTCCCCGACCTCGACGACGAACGGCAGGTCGTCGTTGTAGGCGTCGCTGTCGTAGAGGAAGCCACCCTCCTCCACCAGCAGCCGGCGGGTGTTCGGGCTCGGCGCCGACCGGGTGTGCCAACCGACCGGACGCACGCCTGAAGCCTCCCGAATCGTCGCCACCGCCCGCTCGATCACCGACCTTTCGTGCGCTTCCTCCTTGCCGGCATGTCGCTCCCAGCGGAAAGAGTGGCAGGCGATCTCGTGGCCGCGAGCGATCGCGTCAGGCCCCAGCCATGGCGACAGCGCAAGCGCCCGAGCGCAGCAGTTCATGGTGGCCGGCATATCGTAGCGGTCGAACAGCTCCATGATCCGCCAGTATCCCGCGCGGGTGCCGTAGTCGAAATGGCTGTCCTTGCAGGGGTCGGTGGCGCCCGTAACCTCCTCGACGATCTCGTAGACCGCTTCGTTGCGCTCGTCGCCGAGGCTTACGGAAAGTTCCGCCCCCTCCTCGACGTTGATCACGAAGGACACCGCCAACCGGGCGTCGGCCGGCCATTGCGGGTCGGGCCGCCGGTCGCCGTAGCCGAGCAGGTCACGGGGAGTTCCGGTCATCGCGCCCCCGCCGCCGACAGCATCGCGAGCAGCCGGCGGACCGCCGCGGGGACCGGCTCGATCAGCGGCACCGGCGACGTCGGGGCGAGCGCCCGCGCCGCGTCGGCCAGCGGGCCGCCGCCAACCACCACAGCCTCGGCGCCGTCCTGGCGAACCGCCTGCCGGATCAGTTCGTCAAGCGCCGCCTGAGTGCGCTCGGGATCGGCCATCAGGGCGTTCGGCTCCTCGGTCGTGCTCGGCACCGACACCAGACGGTCGGCCAGACCCAGCGCGGCCGCATAGCGGCACACGATGCCGACCAGACCCGGGGTCGTCATCACGATCGAGAAACGGCCGATTGCGGCGGCCTCGGCCATCGACGCCTCGCCGATCCCAACCACCGGGACGTCCAGCAGTTCGCGCAACTGACCGATGCCGGGGTCGATATAGGCCGACAGGATGACCCCGTCCCCGTGACCCGGATGCCGCCGCGCCGCGTCCACCACCGCCGCTTCCGCCATTTCCGCCCCGGCGGCGTCGACGATCAGCGACGGCGACGCCACTGTGGTCTCGCCCACGATGCTCAGCCAGCGCGGCGCCACGGCTCGCGCCGCGGCCACCATCCGCTCGGTCGCGGCAGCGTTCGAGTTCGGGTTGACCAGTCGAACCGACCGCACGACCGAGAGCCCGGATGGCGACGGCGTCACCGCGATCCGACCATCAATTGGACCGGCCAGAGAACGAGTTGCGGAAACACGGTGATCACCACGATCCCCAGCAGCATCAGGAAGAAGAACGGCATCGACGCGCGCGTCACCTCCAGGATGTTACGCCCGGTCATCCCCTGAAGCACGAACAGGTTGAAGCCGACCGGAGGTGTGATCTGTGCCATCTCCACCACGATGACGGTGAAGATCCCGAACCACACCAGGTCGATGCCGGCGTCCTTGACCATCGGCAGCACGACCGCGGCCGTCAGCACCATCATCGATACGCCGTCAAGGAAGCACCCGAGCACAATGTAGAGCACGGTGAGAACCACCAGCAGCATCGTCGGCGACAGGTCGAGGGTGTCGACGTAGCTCGCCAGCACCCGCGGCACACCGGTGAAGCCCATGGCGATCGACAGGAACGCCGCGCCGGCCAGAATGAACGCGATCATGCAGGAGGTCCGCACCGCCCCCATCAGGCTGTCCATGAACGACGCCCAGGTCAGCGACCGCGACCACCAGGCCAGCGCCAGCGCGCCGAGAACGCCGATGGTCGCCGCCTCGGTGGGCGTCGCGAAGCCGCCGTAGATCGAACCGATGACCACCATGATCAGCAGGATGACCGGGATCAGCAGCCGCGATGCCCAGAGCTTCTCGCGCAGCGTCATGCGGTCGTCGACCTTCGGGGCCAGCGACGGGTCGATGGTGGTACGGATCATCACGTAGGCCATGAAGATCGCGATGATGACGATGCCCGGCAATATGCCGGCCACGAACATCCGGGAGATCGACTGCTGCGCGATGACCCCGTAGACGATCAGCATGATCGAGGGCGGGATCAGCAGGCCGAGCGTGCCGGAGCCGGCCAGGGTCCCGATCGACAGCGACTCGTCGTAGCCGCGCTTCTTCAACTCCGGGATGCTCATGCGTCCGACCGTCGCGCAGGTCACGGCACTCGACCCGGCGACCGCCGCCATCACGCCGCAGCCGATGATGTTGACGTGGAACAGCCCCCCCGGAAGCCGCGCGAGCCAGGGCGCCAAGCCGTTGAACATGTCCGACGACAGCCGCGTTCGGAACAGGATCTCGCCCATCCACACGAACAGCGGCAGCGCCGTCAGCGCCCAGTTCCAGCTGGCGTCCCAGACGGTGCTGGCGAGCAGCGAGCCGGCTGGGGCGGGTGAAAAGAACGCGATCGCCACAAAACCGACCGTCAACAGCGCCGGCGCGACCCACAGGCCACTCGCAAGGAGCGCCAGCATGGTGCCGAACAGAATGACCGAGATACCGCCCGCTTCCATCACTCGCCCCCCACCGGCGCCGTACCGAACACGGACTCGGCGTTCGCCTCGTAGGCCGGCAGCGCTCCTCGCGCGACCCGCAGGAACTCGTCGACCATCGCCACCGTGAGGATCATCCCGCCCAGCGGCATGGCCAATCTCGGAATCCAGAACGGCACGGCGAGCAGACCGGGACTGATCTCGTGGAACACGTAAGAGTAGTAGACCAGATCGGCGGCCCAGTATGAAAAGTAGGCCATTCCGACCGCGCTGAACCCGACCGACCAGAGCTCGATCGCCTGCCGCGCGCGGCCCTTGGCCAGCCCGATCAGCAGGCCGACCCGGATATGACTGCCCTGCTTGAAGGTGTGCGCGAGGCCGAGGAAGGTCGCCGCCGCCATGCTGAAGCCGGCGCTCTCGGTCGAGTCGATCGCGACACCGAAGAACCGGCCGACGATCTGGGCGACCACCGTCGCGGCGATCGCCACCAGGAAGACCGCGGCAGCGTAGCCGCTCCACAGGTACAGGGCATCGAGTGCGCGTCGCACGGTCATCCTCGGCGTTGCGGTTGGGGAGACCCGGCCGCCGGCAGCGGCGGCCGGGACGGTCACGCGGTCACTGCAGGGCGAGATAGCGGTCGAGCACAGCCCCCGCCTCGGGGCTGGCGGTCTTGCGCCAGTCGTCCATCATGACGAGACCGATCTTCTTCATCTCGTCGATGACCTGCGCCGGCGCGCTGGCGGTCGTCATCCCGTTCTTCTTCAGGATTTCGATCTGATCGGCGGTGGTCTTTGCGCTCATCTCCCAGGCGCGCAACTCGGCCGCCGCGGCGGCAGCCAGGATGCCATCCTTGTCGGCTTCCGAGAGCGCCGAGAAGTAGCGCTCGCTGACGATGACGGCGTTCTTCGACAGGATAGCGCCGGCGTAGGTGAAGTGGCTGGTGTTGTCCCACGCCTGGATGTCGATGCCGGTCTGCGGGCTGGTGAACAGCGCCTCGATCAAACCCGTGGAGAACGCCTGCGGCACCTCGGCGAACGGCAGGATGGTGGCGTTGAAGCCCAGCATCTCGCCCATCTTCTGGGTCGCCGTCGAGTAGATCCGCAGCTTCAGGCCCTTGAAATCCTCGGTCGTGGCCACCGGAACCTTCGTGTAGAAGCCCTGGCCCGGCCACGGCGCGTAGTACAGGATCCGCATCCCGTCCTTGGCGAACTTGTCCGCGAAGTAGCCCTTCTGCAGATCCTTCAGCATCCAGGCTTCGGAGTAGGTCGAGGCGATGAACGGCAGTCCGGCGAGGATGTACATCGGATCCTCGTTGCCGTAGACGCCCAGCCGGATCTCACCGATCGGCACCTGCCCGCGCTGAACGGCGGTCTTGATGGCGTCGTGCTTGATCAATGAGTCGTTCGAATTGAGGGCGATCTTGACGCTCGTGGTCTTCTGAACGTCATCGATGAACAGCCGGATGTTCTTGGTGTGGAAGTTGTCCTCCGAGTAACCGGAAGCCATGATCCAGTCGACCGCGAACGCCGGCCCACTGGCGAAGGCGAGCGCGGCGCCGGCCACGGCGGACGCCACCCGGTTGCGAGTCCAAGCCATCCCTGAAATCCTCCTGCGATGATGCATTGCCCGAAACCGCCGTCCGGATGGACGGCGTTCCGCGTTGCGGAACAGCCTAAGCCTTCGCAAGAACGAGTCCAAGAGGGGATCGGCCCGGCAAGCCCCGGAAATCCTCACATGATCGCCATGCCAGCGGCTCGGGCCCACGTGCGGCAGTGCACAATTCAAGGGCATGTGACGAGCAGAAAGGCCGGTTGCCGAGGCGCGGTGTTGCCAGATCCTTTGGGCTGGCATTGGATCGGCCTTGCCGACACGGGAGATCGACCTTGACCTCTGCAACCAAAACTGTAGGCCGACGCCGCCCGCCCCGGCGGTACCGGTCCTACCTGCCGTGGACCGACGGGGCCGGGCGCTTCTCGGCCGTGAAACTCGCCGCGCTGATGGCGCTCCTGGCACCGGCGCTGCTGCTGGTCGGCGACGCCGTGTCGGCGAATCTCGGGCCGCGGCCTTGGGACGCTGCGGTCCACAGGGTCGGCTGGTGGACGGTGGTGTACCTGATGGCATCCCTGGCGGTAACGCCGCTGCGCCGGACGCTGCGCTGGAACGGCCTGATCGCGATCCGCCGGATGGTCGGGGTGACCGCGTTTCTGGCGGCGACCCTGCATCTGGTGCTCTACGCCGGCGACCAGCGCTGGGACCTGCTGAAGGTTGCCAGCGAGATCGCCCTCCGCGTCTACTTGACCATCGGGTTGGTGGCGCTGCTTGGTCTGGCGGCTCTGGCCGCGACCTCGACCGACGGCATGGTGCGGCGCATTGGCGCCAGACGTTGGCAGGCCCTGCACCGGCTCGCCTATCCGGCGACCGCGCTGGCGCTGGTGCATTTCTTCCTGCAGACCAAGGCGGACGTCACGCAGCCGATCCTGTTCGCCGGGTTGTTCCTGTGGCTGATGGCCTACCGCCTTTGGCGATGGCGCGTCGGAGATCCGGGCCCGGCAGCCTTGTTGGGCCTGGCGGTCGCGGTTGCGACGCTGACCGCTGCCGGCGAGACGATCGGCATGACGCTGGCCCACCGGGTTCCGCCGATGGTGATCGCGCAGGCCCATTTCGACATCGCTATCGGCGTTCGCCCTGCCTGGTGGGTGCTCGCCGCCGGTCTTGCAGTGGCCGCCGCCGCCACCGCGCGCCGCCAGCGCCGACCGGCCGTCGCCTGAGCTACTTGGTGCCGTACATCCGGTCGCCGGCGTCGCCGAGCCCCGGCAGGATGTAGCCGTGGTCGTTGAGCTGGCGGTCGATGGCCGCGGTGTAGACCGTCACGTCCGGGTGCGCCGCCGTGAACGCGGCGATGCCTTCGGGAGCCGCCAGCAGGCAGACGAACTTGATGCGCTCGGCGCCGGCGTCCTTGAGCCGCTGGACCGCGGCGGCCGCCGAGTTGCCGGTCGCCAGCATCGGATCGACGGCGATGCACAACCGGTCGCCGATCCGCTCCGGCAGCTTCATGTAGTACTCAACCGGCTCCAGCGACTTCGGGTCGCGGTACAGGCCGATGTGGCCGACCCGCGCCGAGGGCACCAGGTCGAGCATGCCGTCCAGCAGCCCGTTGCCGGCCCGCAGGATCGACACGAAGCAGAGCTTCTTGCCCTCCAGCTTGGGCGCCATCATGGTCTCGAGAGGCGTCTGGATCTCGATCGAGGTGACGTCCAGGTCGCGCAGGACCTCGTAGGCCAGCAGCAGGCTGATCTCGCGCAGCAACTGGCGGAACTTGGAGGTCGCGGTGCTCGCCTCGCGCATGATCGTCAGCTTGTGCCGGATCAGCGGGTGGTCGACGACAACGGTGTTGCGGGGCTCCATGGCGCTGCCTCTCTCGGTCGGAACTCGTCGCTCTCGGCGGACCATGTCCGCGCCGCCTCACCCTGGCAAGAGCTACGCGCCGGCTGCCGAGGGCACGCGCATCCCCAGTCCGCGCAGGACGATCGCCGACACCGTCTCGACGGCGTCCCGGTAGTGCCGGTCGTCGAGCCGCTCGACCCCCAGCACGGCGGTCACCTGCGTGCCGAAATCGGCGTAGGTCTGGGTCATCGCCCAGATCGTGAAAAACACATGCTCGGGCGGCAGGTCGGCCATCAGGCCGCGGCGCTGCCAGGTCCGGAACACCGAACCCTGGCGCTCCACCCAGTCCCGCAGGTAACCGCGCAGGTAGCCACCGATCACCGGCGCGCCGGTGATGATCTCCATGGCGAACACCCGTGACGCTTCGGGCCGGTCCCGCGACAGCGCCATCTTGCGCTCGATGTAGCCGATCAGCGCCTCGGATGGATCGTCGTGCACCGAGATCTCGCCGAGCGCGGACAGCCAGAGATCCAGGATGTCGCCGATGACCGCCGCGTAGAGCGCCTCCTTAGTATTGAAGTAATACAGGAGGTTCGCCTTCGGAAGTCCTGATTCCAAAGCGATTTCGTCCAACCTGGCGCCGCGAAAACCGCGCCCGGCGAACACCCGCTCCGCCGCCTCCAGGATCCGCCGGCGGTTGCGCTCGCCGACCCGGCCCCGGCGTCGGCTCCGGGGCTCCGGCGGGGCGTCGCAAGCGTGACCAAGGGTTTCGCTCATGCTTCGAGAATAGCCATCGAAGGGCGACGGCCGGAACCCCCGATCGCCAGCCGCCACGCGCGCCACCCCCGGAAACACCGTCCGGTCATCCCGCGCGCTTCAGCCCCTGCGATCCGGTCAGATTGAAGCCCTGGTAGCCGCTCGCCGCCACCTCGTCGCACTTGGCGCGATAGACGCCGACCCCGGCAACGTAGGGCATGAACACCCGCGGCTTGCCGGGAATATTGGCGCCGACATACCAGGAGTTGGCGACCGGGTAGAGCGTGCTGTCGGCAACCGCGTTGACGTGGGCGACCCAGCGGTCCTGAGCCTCGGCGTCGGCCTCGATCCTGGAGAGCGCGTTGCCGCGTGCGTGATCCAGCAAGCCGGCGATCCAGTCGACGTGCTGTTCGATCGACAGGATCATCTGGCTCTTGACGCCCGGGCTGCCCGGGCCGGTGATCAGGAAAAGGTTCGGGAACCCGGCGACCGACAGGCCGAGATAGGTCCGCGGGCCGGCCGCCCAGACCTCCGCCAGCGCCTCGCCGCCGGCCACCCGGACGTCGATCTCGCGCAGCGCTCCGGTCATGGCGTCGAAGCCGGTGGCGAAGGCGATGGCGTCGAGGTCGTACTCACGCTCGGCGGTCCGCACGCCACGCTCGGTGATCGCTTCGATCGGCGCGCTGCGGACGTCGACGAGCGTGACGTTGTCGCGGTTGTAGGTCTCGTAGTAGCCGGTATCGAGGCAGAGGCGCTTGGTCCCGATCGGATGGTCGGTCGGGGCGAGCAGCGCGGCCACCGCGGGATCCCTGACGATGCCTCGGATCTTGTCCCGCACGAACTCGGCCGCCGTGGCGTTGGCGTCCTCGTCGACGAGAAAGTCGTTGTAGCAGGACAGGAAGCCGATGCTGCCGCCGCGTTGCCACAGCGCCTCGTACTTGCGACGCCGCTCTTCCGCCGAGACATCGAGGGCGGACTGTGTCGGCAAGGGATAGCCCGACACGCCGAAACCGGAGCCGCGCGCCTCGGCGCGCCGGTCCGGGTAGTTCGACTTGTAGGCGGCCTCGCGCTCGGCCTCCATCGGCCGGTTCTGCGCCGGCAGGCTGAAGTTTGCGGTGCGCTGGAAGACGTGCAGGTGCTTCGCCTGGCGCGCGATCAACGGGATCATCTGAATGCCGGACGAGCCGGTGCCGATCACCCCGACCCGCTGGCCGGTGAAGTCGACGCCCTCGGTCGGCCACATGCCGCTGTGATACCACTTGCCCTTGAAGGTCTCGAGACCCTTGAAGTCCGGGACCCTGGGGGTCGACAGGTTGCCGGTCGCCATGATGCAGAACCGCGCCGACACCACGTCGCCACGGTTCGAGCGCAACGTCCAGAGATCGCTGCCGCGGTCGAACTCGGCCGACGTGATGCGGGTTTCAAGCTGCACGTCGCGCATCAGGTCGAAGCGCTCGGCCACGTGGTTGATGTACTCCAGGATCTGCGGCTGGGTGGCGTAGCGCTCCGGCCACTTCCACTCCTGCTGGAGTTCGTCCGCGAACGAGTACGAATACTCCAGGCTCTCGATGTCGCAGCGGGCACCGGGGTAGCGGTTCCAGAACCAGGTGCCGCCGACGCCGTTGCCCGCCTCGAAGACGCGGGCGGTCATTCCGAGACCGCGCACCCGGTGCAGGGCGTACAGGCCGGCCAGGCCGCCGCCAACGATCGCGACGTCAATCCGCCGGTTGCGCTCTGGCGAGGCGACGGCTGTCGGTGAACGGGTATCGGTCATCAAGATCCCTCCTCGCGGCTCTGCTTGTGTCGGCACGTCAGAACAGGAACACGCCCTTTCCGGACGTCTGCTTGTCGAACAGCCCGTAGGCCTCGCCAGCCTGTTCAAGCGTCCAGCGGTCGGTGAACAGCCGGTCGACGTCGATCTTGCGATCGGCGATGAAGGTCGCGCACTCGGCTTGGCCGACGGTCGAGAAGGTCCACGATCCGATGAGTGTCACCTGCCGGCGCAGGAGGTCTGGACTGACGTCCAGCGTCACGTCGCCGCCTTCGCCGACGAAGCACGCCTTGCCCCAGGTGCGCACGCTCTGCACGGCCTGGCGGCGGGCTTCGGACGAGGAGGATGCGTCGATGGTGGCGTGGGCGCCGAGGCCGTGGGTGGCCTCCTTGATGGCGGCGACCGGATCGGTCTGGGCCGGGTTGATCAGGACATCGGCGCCGAACTCCCTGGCGCGGGCCAGCCGCTCGTCGCTGACGTCCAGGGCGATCACGCGCGCCCCCATCGCCGCTGCGAGCTGCGTGGCCGACAGCCCGACCGGGCCCTGGCCGAACACCGCAAGGGTCTGGTCGCCGGAGAGTTCGAGCCGCTTGATCGCGCCCCAGGCGGTCCCGGTACCGCAGGCGATGGCCGCACCGGTTTCGAACGAGAGCGCATCCGGCAGGGTCACCAGTGTGCGGGCCGGACACTTCATGTACTTGGCGTGGGCGCCATGGCCGGTGATGCCGTAGACCTCGGCAACGCCTTCGACGCAGAGCTGCATCCAGCCGGTCGAGCAGTGCGGGCAGACGCCGCAGCCGCGGTAGTGATGGACCATCACCCGCTGGCCGATGCGGGCCTGCTTCTCGGTGACGCCCGCGCCCACGGCCACCACCACGCCGCAGGGTTCGTGGCCGGCGATCACCGGCTCGGCGCTGCCGAGCCCGAGAGTCCGCGCGGCAGCACCCGGGGCCGCCCGATAGAACTTGAGATCGCTCCCGCACATGCCGGAGGCCTTGATCTCCAGCACGACCTCTCCCGGCCCCGGTGTCGGATCGTCAAAGTTCCTGAGTTCGACCCGCCGGTCGCCGGCAAACACTACAGCCTTCATCGGCGCCACCCTCACGGCGTTATTTGTTCGAACGTATCTTCGGCAAGCGTATTGTCAACAGCCGAGCAGCCACCGCCCGGCGGTTGACATGGGGTATCCGAGACCATCTGAATTCGTCCGATTTTGCCGCCTGAACCCCGCCAGCTTCGGAGTATCCACCACGATGGCCCTTCATCCCCAGATCCAGCAGGCGCTTGAGGCCATGGCGGATGCCAAGCTGCCGGCCATAGAGAACCTTTCGCCGGCCGAGGCGCGCGCGGTGTTCGATGCGATGACCAAGGCGCGAGGCGGAACCCCGGCGCCGACCGCAAGGAGCGAGGACGTGGCCGCCCCCGGGCCGGACAGCGCCATTCCATTGCGCGTGCATTGGCCGAACGCCGAGGGCACGCGGCCCGCGGTGCTCTACTTCCACGGCGGCGGCCATGTCCTCGGCAATCTCGATACTCACGACGTGATCGCCCGCAACCTGTGCGCCGGGTCGGAGGCGGTGGTGGTGTCGGTCGACTACCGGATGGGGCCGGAGCACCGTTTCCCGGCTGCGGTCGACGATTCCTGGGCCGCCTATCGGTGGCTGGTGGGCCACGCGGCCGATCTCGGCGTCGACCCGGCAAGGATCGCGGTCTGCGGCGACAGCGCCGGCGGAAACCTGGCGTCGGTGGTGGCGCTTCAGGCGCGCGACGCGGGCGACACCGCGATCCGGATGCAGGCGCTGGTCTACCCGGTCGCCGACTACGGTCTCGTCGGCGACAGCTACGCCCGCTACGCGACCGGTCACGGTGTCCTGACCGCGGCGGCGATGGAGTGGTTCCGCCGCCATTATCTCGCCGCACCGAGCGACGTCGACGACTGGCGCGCGTCGCCGATCAAGGCCGCCAGCCTTTCGGGGCTGCCTCCAACGGTGATCGTCACCGCCGAATGCGACGTGCTGCGCGACGACGGATTTCGCCTCGCCCAGGC
>CAYNFA010000047.1:0-12810 GCA_964396345.1 uncultured Thalassobaculum sp. | reverse complement strand
GTCAGGGAGACCGTGGCCTCCATGGCGCCGACCGCCTCGGCTGACAGCAGCACCAGCGCCCGGTCGACCACCGCCTCGACCACCGCCAGCCCGCCACCGACGTCGCCGAGCACCTGGTCGTCGGCGACCGCGACGTCGTCCAGGAGCACTTCGGCGGCGCGCAGACCGTCGACGGTCGGGTAGGGCCGCAAGGTCACGCCGTCGGCGTGCGCGGGTACCAGGAAAAGGGTGATGCCGTCGCGGTCGGTGCCGGCGCCGGCGGTGCGGGCCGAGACCACCAGCCGGTCGGCGGATTGGGCGTGGTGGACCACCGCCTTGTGACCGGACAGCCGCCAGCCGGCGCCATCGCGGGTGGCGGTGGCGGCGATTCGGGCAAGATCGAAGCGGCTGGTCGGCTCGCCGTGGGCGAGGGCGAGCAGCAGGTGGCCCTCGGCGACCGCCGGCAGCAGCTCGGCCTTGTGGCGGTCCGAGCCGGCCCGCGCCACGGTTTCGGCGCCGAGGACGATGGAGGCGAGATAGGGTTCGACCACCAGGTGGCGGCCGAACCGTTCCATCAGGATGGCGGTGTCGACGGTGGAACCGCCGAGGCCGCCATGCGCCTCGGGAAGCGGCAGGGCGAGCCACCCCATGTCGGCAAACGCCTGCCAGGTCTCGCGGCTCCAGCCGGCCTCACCGGCCATGGCGGTACGGCGGGCGTCGAAGCCGTATCTGTCGGCCAGGAAGCGGTCGGCGCTGTCCGCGAGGAGGCGCTGGTCGTCGGTGAAGGCGAAGCTCATCGGTGCGTTCCCCGCCTACAGACCGAGCATCGACTTGGCGATGATGCTTCTCTGGATCTCGTTCGAGCCGCCGTAGATCGAGGCCTTGCGCCAGTTGAAGTACAGCGGCGCCAGCGGTGGTCCGTAGTCCGGCCCGACAGGCTCCTCGTTCCAGTTCTCCTGGCGGAACGCCTCGGGCTGGAACGGTGCGGCGTACGGGCCGATCGCCTCGACCAGCAACTCGGTCAGCCCCTGCTGCACCTCGGTTCCCTTGATCTTGAGGAACGACGCCTCCGGACCAGGGGCCTTGCCCTCCTTCTCGGCGTGCAGGATCCGAAGCACCAGGGATTCGAGCGCCAGCAGGTCGATCTCGATCTGGGCGACGCGACCGGCGAACTCCGGATCCTCGAGCAGCGGCCGCCCGTCCGACTGCTCTGCCCGGGCGATCTCCTTCAGCTTGCGCAGCTGCGCCTTCGAGCGGCCGACGGCGGCGATGCCGGTTCGCTCATGGCCGAGCAGGTACTTGGCATAGGTCCAGCCCTGGCCCTCCTCGCCGACCCGGTTCTCGACCGGCACCCGGACCGCGTCGAGAAACACGCTGTTGATCTCGCGGCTGCCGTCGATGGTGGTGATCGGCTGCACGGAGATGCCGGGCGAGGTCATGTCGATCAGCAGGAAGCTGATGCCTTCCTGCTTCTTCCCGGTGTCGGCGGTGCGCACCAGCGTGAACATCATGTCGGCGTGCTGGGCAAGGGTCGTCCAGGTCTTCTGGCCGCTCACCACGTAGTGGTCGCCGTCGCGCAGCGCCTTGGTGCGCAGCGACGCGAGGTCGGATCCGGCGCCGGGCTCGGAATAGCCCTGGCACCACCACTCGTCGCTGCTGAGGATGCGTGGCAGGTAGCGGTCCTTCTGGGCCTGGCTGCCGAAGGCGATGATCACCGGCGCCACCATCGAGACGCCGAACGGGATCACAATCGGCGCACCGGCGGACGCGCACTCCTCGTCGAAGATGTGCTTCTGCATGGCGGTCCAGCCGGTGCCGCCCAGCTCAACCGGCCAGTTCGGCGCGATCCAGCCCTTCGCGTGCAGGATCTTCTGCCAGCGCACGTGGTCGTTCTTGGCGAGCCGGAAGCCGCTGCCGGACTTGGCGGCGATGTCGGGCGGCAGATTGGCGGTGAGGAAGGCCCGGACCTCCTGACGGAAGGCTTCGTCCTCGGGCGACAGCACCAGTTCCATTGTCTCACCTCCAGGTCGCGGCGCTCACACCACCTCGAACAGGCCGGCGGCGCCCTGGCCGCCGCCGATGCACATGGTGCAGACCACGTACCGGACTCCCCGGCGCCTGGCCTCGATCAGGGCATGGCCGACCATCCGCGCGCCGGACATGCCATAGGGATGGCCGATCGAGATCGAGCCGCCGTTGACGTTGAGCCGGTCGTTCGGAATCCCCAGGCGGTCGCGGCAATACAGGACCTGGACGGCGAACGCCTCGTTCAGCTCCCACAGGCCGATATCGTCCACGCTCAGGCCGTGTCGCTCCAGCAGGCGCGGAACCGCGAACACCGGTCCGATGCCCATCTCGTCGGGCTCGCACCCGGCGACCGCGAGGCCGCGGTAGACGCCGAGCGCGGCGATGCCGCGGCGCGCGGCGAGGTCGCGGTCCATCAGCACGCAGGCGGCGGCGCCATCCGACAGCTGGCTGGCGTTGCCAGCGGTGATGAACCGGCCGGGTCCTCGCACCGGCTCCAGCCCGGCGAGGCCGTCCAGCCTGGTGCTCGGTCGGTTGCCCTCATCCTTGGCCAGGGTGACGGTCTCCCCGGAGACGGCGCCGGTCGCCTTGTCCTGGTTCAGCTTAACCGTTGTGATCGGGGCGATCTCGGCGTCGAAGCGACCGGCCTGCTGGGCGGCAGCGGTCCGCTGCTGGCTCTGCAGCGCGTAGGCGTCCTGATCTGCCCGCGACACGCCGTAGCGCTCGGCGACGATGTCGGCGGTCTCGATCATGGTGATCCAGAGGTCGGGCTTCGTTTCGGCGAGCAGCGGCTCCATCTTGTGGGTGCCGTTCAGATTGGCCTGGGTGAGGCTGATCGACTCGACGCCGCCGGCCACCATCGCCGGCACGCCGTCGACGATGATCCGCTGGGCCGCCATGCTGATCGCCTGCAGGCCGGACGAGCAGAACCGGTTGACCGTGGTCCCGGCGGTGGTCACCGGCAGGCCGGCGCGAATGGCGGCGATGCGCGCCACGTTGTGGCCGGTGGCGCCCTCGGGCAGGCCGCACCCGATGATCACGTCCTCGATCTCGGCCGGGTCCAGCCCGGATCGGGTGACCGCGTGTTCGATGGCATGACCCGCCAGGGTGGCGCCGTGGGTGTTGTTGAACGCGCCGCGGAACGCCTTGCCGATCGGCGTGCGCGCGGTCGAAACGATCACCGCTTCCCGCATGTGATTTTCCTCATCTGGGAATGTTGACGCTGGTCATGAGCCGCGGATGCGCGCAGCGTCGACTGACCTGTCGCCGGCGGCGGCAGAATGACGGAAGATCAGGTGGCAGCCATGAGGCGGACCCGGGCGCTTCGCGGGCGGCGCGGGAAGGGTCGCGCTGGTGAGCGGCTTTCGGCGGCCGATGCGCGATGCGCTCATTGGTGCCTCCCCTGCACAGTCAATGCGGCCTTCTGAACGGGCCACCAAGCTTCTCGATAGCAGGACTCCGGGGCAGCCGCCAATCGGAGTTCATTCCTGCCAACGGAACTTTGTTCCATTGGGTGGTAGCCGCCTCGGTGCGCCGGACTTTGGCCGAGGCGCGGACGCGGGCTAGAATGGCGGCGACGCGATCATCGGAGATCCTGGGAATGGGGCAGGGCCACAGCCACAGTCATGGCCACAGCCACGGAGGCAGCGGCACCCGCAACGAACAGCGGGTGGCGATCGGAGCCTGCCTGACCGCGGGCTTCATGATCGCCGAGGTGATCGGGGGGGTGGTGTCCGGTTCGTTGGCGCTGCTGGCCGACGCCGCGCACATGCTGACGGATTCGGTGGCGCTGATCTTCGCCTGGGCGGCTTTCCGGATCGCCCGCCGGCCGTCGACCGGTCGGCACAGCTATGGCTTCCACCGGGTCCAGGTGCTGGCGGCGTTCCTGAACGGCGTGAGCCTGTTCGGAATTGCCGGCTGGATCGTGTACGAGGCGTTCCAGCGCTACGGTCAACCAACCCCGATCCTGGCCGAGCCGATGCTGGTGATCGCCGTGCTCGGATTGCTGGTCAACGTGGCGGTGTTCTACATCCTGACCACCGCCGACCGCGACAATCTGAACATTCGCGGCGCCATCATCCACGTCATGGGTGATCTTCTCGGATCGGTGGCAGCGATCGTGGCGGCGCTGGTCATCCTGTGGACGGGATGGTTGCCGATCGATCCGATTCTGTCGGTGCTGGTATCCCTGCTGGTGCTGCGCAGCGCCTGGGTGGTTTCGCGCGACGCCCTCCACATCCTGCTGGAGGGCGCGCCGGCAAACCTGGCGCCCGAGGCAATTCGGGCGGACCTGATCGCTGCCGTCGACGGCGTTAGGGAGGTCCATCACATTCATGCTTGGTCGATCAACCAGGAACGGCCCATGATCACGATGAGCGTGCGTTTGGCAGACGACACGCTGGCTGCGTTGGCGGTTCCGGCCATCAAGGAACGGCTGCGCGACCGGTTTGGTGTGGGGCACGCCACGGTCGAGGTTGAGCTTGGAGTCGCCGGCCGCTGAACAGCGCCGGTCTGGTAGCGGGAGGATGAGGGGAATGCGCGCATTGGCAATGATGATGCTGGCGGTCGGTGTTTTGCTTGGCGCGTTGCCGGCGGTGGCCAGCAGCTCGATCACCGGTCCTCGGGTGATGCTGGCCCAGGATCGCCTTCCGGGAGTGTCGGCGCCCGAATGCGACTGCAGCCGGCGGCCGATCTCGTCGAGCGATCTGGCGGTGCGCATGGTCTACGCGGTACTGGGCGGCGGTGCCGGCTACCTGTACGCGACCATGCCGGTCGCGACCACTGTTGTCGCCGCGGCGTTTGCCGGGGGCGTGGTGACGATGTGGGTCTACAGTTCGTACTATGTGTCGCCGCAGCAGGCGGGCGTGAACTGACCGGCTCACCGGCGTCTTGACCGGCCGGGTTCCTGAAACGAGAAGGCCCGGCGCGTGCCGGGCCTTCTCTTTGCAATTCAGGTGATTCGATTACTGACGGGCGTACCAATCGTCGGCGTAGAGGCCGCCGGCCACGGCGCCGAACACGGTGCCTGACACACCGACCAGCCTAGCGGCGGCGTCCGCCGCGCCGCTACCGCCGATCAGCGGCAGGATGAGGCCTTCAGTGAGCACGGTCGCTACGATCGCGCCGCCTACGACGCCTACGGTGATCGCCATAGCCCGATAGGCTTCCAGGCTGCCGGAGGACGCGCTTTCCAGTGGCCCGGTCGTCTGCGCCTTCGCGGCAGCGGGCGCCAAGGTGAGCGCGGCCACGATCAAAAAGGCCCGGCTCAGCGAAACGATCGTCTTCGTCATCATGACTCTCCCGTCGACCAAAATTTCCCACCCCCGCCTTCTCGCGGGATCACGGACCAGCATCGCCGAAGACCGCGCCCGTGTCCATTGCGGGGAGTCCCCCAGAGATCAATCGACGCTCACTCCGAGACCGACGCTCACTCCGAGACCAGCCAGTATCCGATGGCCCCGCCGAGAACGCCGGTTGTCACCAGGGTCGAGGTCTCAATAACCGACTGGGCGGCGAGGGGCCCTAGCGCTGCCGGCCCGAGCCAAGCGCCTCCTGCCAGCGCGGAGACGCCGGCGCCGAGGGTCGGTGCGAGAAGCGCCCCGCCGGTCCAGGCGTTGGCGCCGACGATGGCGATGGCGGCGCCGACGATCGCACCCAGCCAAGGACTGTAGACCCTCGGAGAATCAGGGTCATCCAGGCCCATCACGATTGTGGGAGTCGTTTTATCCTGAGACCAGGCGAACGCCGGCGTCAGAAGCAGCCAAAGCGCTGCAAAGACATGAACCAAACGGCGCACTATCCCACCCCTTTTTCACTTATCCCCGCCGGAAACTACCACAGCCACCGGAGCCACCAAACGACGCGATTGACCTACTGGATCGCCGCATCCGCCGCGGAGAGTCTGCACAGACGCTCCAGATACGCCTCCTCGGAAACCATAGAGGCCTTCTGCGATTCGAGGTCGGGAGTCGGTGGAAGCATATAGAATCCGTTGGCGTAGAGGCCCTCGTAGGCGTGCGCCATGTGCTCGGAAAGCAGGTTCGACGTGAACTCGCCGGCGATAAAACCTGAAATTGCGGCAATGACGAGAATATTCATCGGGGTACCGTCCCGTTTGAACTTGGCGTCATCGGTAAGGCGCACAGTTCACGGTAGCCTTCCCCGTCCGGGACGCGCGCAACCAGTTCGGCGGCGAGCCGCTCGGCTTCGGAACCGTTGCCGTCGGCCCGGATATCCCAGAAATAATGCGCCGCCCACTCGGTGCTCCAGCCGGCGCTGATCTCGGCGCCGATCTCGATCACCCCGTCCAGCGCCACTGCGGCGGCAAAAGCCGTCGCTGCCACAACCACCACTTCCATCCCGATCCTCCCGATTGCTTAGACCGTATCGTCGGCGGAACCGGGGGGTCAAGCCAACTGCCGGCCCGAACCGGCGCATTTCCCTCGCGAGCGCCGTTGAGTGGGCGTAGATTGGTTAGTGTCCGCCACGTTGATCGGCGGAGCCATCCCTGAACCGTCGCCACCGTTACGGGAGAGCGGGCGGCTTTGCTCGACTGGATTTGATCGCCGCCGTTGAGGATATCGACCCTCTGGACTTGCTCCCGCCGCTTGTTCTGCACTATCTCGGCAGCAACCGCGGCCGGGTCTACACCGGCGCGATGCGTTCTCGGAGAATGGCTGCATGACGGGATGGCTCGATCAGCGCGACGCCGGGCACTTGCCGGCGGTGCTGGGCGGCGGAGGGCGGCGCCGGTTGGTTCGGCGTGTCGCTTTGGCGCGTTCCGGGAGCTAGGGCATGCGCCACGGAACACCGCTAACCTACACCATGTCGGTGGCCATTCTGGCGGTGGCGACCCTGCTCGGGATCTGGGGATTCCGCGGCTCGCCGTTCCTGGATGCCGCCGACGCCCGGATGTTCGCGCGACCGGACTGGACCGCGGGCATCGACGCGTCGAGCACCTACCCGGCCTTCCGGTTGTCGGAGAACGGTACCGCGGTCCCGATCGGACGGGCGGTGCTGCTCGACGACGAACGGGTCGAGATGCTGTTGTTCCCGGATCTCGACTCGGTCTCGTTCGAGGGCTCGAGGGTCATCCTCCTGGAGACCGACGTGAAGGCGCTCTGGTCGCTGGTGCCGAGGGCGTCGAAGAATGAGATCGCGTTGGTCGGGGAGCGGCTGGTCGGCCTGCTGCGCGACCGGTTCGTGACGATCGTCGGTCAGCCAGCGTTCGTGAGCGACTACCGGGAGCCGATGCAGGCGATCGTCGAGGAGGCCTATGTCCGGATGTGGCTCGACCCGAAGCTGCAGCTCATCAACCGGACGATCCGCGACATGTTCGGGCGGGCCGACGGGGAGCGGCTGGCGGCGGCGATGCTGCCGATCGCCCTGCCGAAGCTGCGCTCGGCGGTTTTTGAAATGATGCTGCCAAGCTGGCAGGCGATGCAGGATCTGGTCACCGAGGGCAAGTTGGACACCGGCCCCCTGGAAAGGGCGGCCGCGGACATCATGATCGACCCACAGGTCCAGCGCCTGCTCGTTCGCCATCTGTTCGACGTTGCCGAGGACGAGCGGGCGTGGCGGGTTGGCGCGCTCCTGGCCGATGCCTTCCTCGACGCGCTGACGGACGACCCGAGGCTGCAGCCGCTGGTCGACCGGATGCTGCGCGATCCACGCTTCGCCAAGGATCTGCGAATACTGGAGACGGAGCTATCGGCGATGTCCATGGAGGTGTTCTCGCGGATCGTCGAAAGGGCGAACGGCCGGCCGGACACGCTGGCGGTTCGGGTGATCCGCTACATACTTTTGAACCGGCGCCGGCTTGTGGCGCTGGTGGTCCCGGAGAATTCGCCCGTCGCCGACGAACTCTGGCGCTACGAGCCCCTGGTCGAGATCCGGTCATGACCCAATCCGAGACGCCCGGTCCGGCGGTGGCGATGCCTGTCGTCGTCGTCGAGAAGCTGAGTATCGCTCAGCCGCATGGGCAGGTTCTGTTGCACGAGGCGGATTTTGCGCTGGCCGCCGGCGAGGTGGTGATCCTGGCCGGCCCCAGCGGGTCCGGAAAGTCGACCCTGGTCAACCTGCTGTCGGGGGCGATCTCGGCGGCGCGCGAAGGCTGGCGGATTTCCGGCCACGTCCGGCATAGCGGCGTGCGGGTCGACCTGTCGCGCGAACGGGTCGCGCTCGGCGGGGTGGTGTTCCAGAACTTCGCGCTGTTCGACGAACTGACGGTCGCCCAGAACCTCGCCATAGCCGCCGACCACAACGCGACGGTCGGCGCCTCGCTGATCGCAGCCATAGACGGACTGCTGCGGGATGTCGACCGCGACGCTTCGGTGAACGCCTGCAGCGGCGGTCAGAGGCAGCGGGTGGCGATCGCCCGGACCCTGCTCGGCAATCACCCGGTGCTGTTCCTGGACGAACCGAATTCCGGGCTCGACGTGTCGGCTTCCAAGCGGCTGGCGGCGCTGATCAAATCGCTGAGCCAGGATGTCGGGGTCCCGGTGGTCATCATCGCCCACCACTACCGCCACCTGATCGACGTCGCGGACCGGGTCCTGATGCTCGATCCGCGCCGCCACGCGTTGATCGAGCTGCCTCCGGACGCAGCACGGCTGGAGCGGGAACTGGAGGCCATCGAGGGCGTGTCCGAAGAGGACACGACGCGCCGCTTCGATGAGCCTTTGGCGCCGGAGCGGACGACGGCGGCGGTCGCCGCCGGCTCGGTGTCGCCGTCGGCCGGCTGGCGGTGGGCCTGGACCCTGCGGTTTTTCGCCGGCTACCTCTGGGAGTTGTGTTTCTCGCCGTCGGCCCTGCTGTTCGTCGGGCTCGGCAGCGTGATCGTCGGGTTCGTCACGACCTGGTTCATCTTCCAGTACATGCCGTTCCGCGACCTGCTGATGCCAATCATCCATTCCGACGCGTTGGCCGGTCTGGCGTTCAGCGAGCTGCGAGTGCTGGCGCCGTTGACGACGGCGGTGCTGATCTCGACTCGAAACGCCGCGCTCATCGGGGCCGACATCGGCACAAGGTCTACTCCGACCAGATCAAGGCAATGCGGAACCTGAACGTTCCGCACGATGTGTATTTGACGGGCGCTGTCCTGATTGCCTCGGCGGTCGCCTCGGTGGTTCTCGTGGTGATGTCGGAGTTCCTGACGGCGTGGGTGGCGATGGTCACCTGGTCCATCATCTTTCCCGAAGATTCCACCTACATGTGGCGCGACCAGTACTTCCAGCGGCTGTGGCCGCCGGGGCAGTTCTTCATGGACGGCATGGACTGGATCGCCTTGAAGGCAGTGCCGTCGATCGTCGGCGCCGCCTGGATCGCGCTGTACTTCGGGTATCGCCCCAAGACCACGGTCGTCGATATCAACCAGTCGATCGCCCAGGCCTTGATTTGGGGGCTGTCCTTCGTCTTGATCTGGCAGTCGGTGCTTACGCTGGTCGAGTTCAAGTACGTATCGGCGCGGTTGGAAAGCACGTTTTGAGGCAGGCGGCCGTGAGACGGGAGGGGCGGGATGGCAAGTTTTCGTGATCAGATCCAGGCGCACGCCGGTACGGGCGCGTTGCTGACCCGGGCGCAGGAGCGGGCCCTCCTGCGCCTCGGCACCGCCGGCTACGGCCTCGACTACGACGGCGCGCGGGGCGCGGTTTTCGACGCGGCGGCGGGTAACAACCTGGTGCTGGAAAGCGCGGTCGAGGACACCGTTGCCGACTATCTTCGGGCCAGGGCAGGAGCGCCGGGACGGGTGTCCCGGCCGGTTTTCATGGCTGCGGTCGATCTCTACCGGTCGCGCGTGCGCGGGCAGATCGGCCCCGACCAGGCGGCGATCCGCGTGAAGGACCTGATGATCCGTCGCGGCCTCGAGCCGGGAGCTTCCGGAGTGCTGGTGCGCAGCCGACGGTGGTTCAACCGGATTCCACGTCCGGTGGCTGGGGCAGAGACCGCGGCCACGGCGATCGAGGTGTCGTCTCCGGTCGCCGCGCCGGCCGGTGTGCAAGCTCCTGTCCAGGAGACATTGGCGGCCTGGGCGCAGGCATTCAACGCCCGCAACGTTCCGGCGGTCCTGGCGCTGTACGCGCCGGACGCGCTGCTGTTGGCGACCGCGTCGGCTGAGCCGCTGCGCGGACCGGAGGCGATGCGGGCCTACTTCGAGCAGTTGCTGGTGGCGCAGGCGGCTGGCGTGCAGTTCCAGTCCACCCTTGCCGTCGCCGGAACCGACCCGGCAACCGCCAGCGGTCTGTACGTCTTCACCTGGACCGGACGCACCGGACGACGGGTCACCAGCCAGGCGCGCTTCACATACGTGATCACCCGGGCGGGATCGGGACCGTCATGGCTGATCCGGCAACATCACTCGTCGGCCATCCCGACCACGCTCGAGCCTGACGCCGCCTGCCCGGTCTAGGGCAGGTTCCGAATTGCGCAGCGTCGAGTAGCCGTCCCGGCTCAAGTCTCCTCGACCTGCTTCACGCCGCCGAGGCGGTAGTGCAGGAACGAGAAGCACACGCCGAAAGTGAGAATGGCGACGACGGTGAGTTGGATCGCCGTCACTAGGTCGTCGACCGTGCGAAGTTCCACCCAGTCGGCTTCGACCAGATACCAGGCGCTGGCTGCGAACATGATCGAGATCAGCCCGACGCCGCCCTTCTGCAGCGACCGTCGGGTGATGTCGCCGATGGTGTAGAAGCCGAACCCCAGGGCCCCCGCGATCGCGATCTGAAGGACATGTTCGCTTGGTGGCTGGATCACGTCCGCCGTGACCCAGTGGTAGTAGGAATAGCCGCTCACGTTGTACGTGGAGAACACGATGAACACGCACATCAGCACCCGCGCCAGCACGCCGCCGAAATCGAGAGTGTGAGTGTTCCCCATGGCCGACACCTGTATCCGCGGGCCGCGAGCGTCGCCGGCCGTCGACGAAGAACGGTCGGTCCATCCAGGCGGAAACTACCCTGGCCGGCCTGCGCCCGCAACGGAACTCGATGGTGGTCTTGGCGGCGGGCAGCCTCCGACCAGGGCGTCGCACACCGCGAACTCCGCATGGTCCCGAGCCAGCCGCGACGCACGGGCGTGGGCGCTCCGGATGAGCGCTCGCAACTCGGCCTCGAAGGTCGGGCGCGTGATCGCGCCGTCCAGTTCGTTGAGGGCGTAGTCGACGCCCCAGATGCCGGCTGATACCCCGAGGAGAGTGGCGCCGGCCAGCACGGTGCCGTTGGCGCCGAGCATCGGGGAGGCGATCAGGCCGGCGATGGTGGGGGCCAGAACCACCCGGCTCGCCGCGCTGATCGCCCTGGTCACCAGCGGGCGCAGGGAGCGGATCAGGACGCCCTCGGTGGTGCCGCCGGGACTATCCTCGACCCCGAAAATTGCACGCTCCACGAGGTCGGGCGGCGGCTGGCTTGCGCCGATCGATGGATCAAGGAGGGGCTGTCCGTAGAGCGACAGGAGCGGTGCCGCTGTGACCCCGGCCTCGACGGCAACGCGTCGGATGCGTTCTCCACGTTCCGCCGCCAGGCGTTGATCGAGTGCCATCAGCCTGGCCATCGACCGGCTCCAGCCAGCGCCGGCCGCGGCGGTGGCGGACCCGGACATCACCACCGTTTCGTCGAAGCGCCGCTCGACCAAGGCGGCGAGCTCGGCGTAAAGCGCCGAGAAATCCGGAACACGGCCGTGGTAAACCTCGCGCGCGGCGGTCTTGAGCCCCACATAGGCCAGATCCTTGGCCGTAATCAGGCTCGACAACCATCCATAGACCCAATCGGCGTAGGCCGGGATCCTGCCTTCCATTGCATCGAAGGTCGTCGACAGCGCGCTGTCGACCAGACGCGGTGCCGCCCGCCGCAGTGTATCGGCATCCTCGGCCGCCCAGAGTGTGGCGCGGACCGCCGAGTTCTCGGCGACAGCCGGCGGGGCGAACAGCGCTACCAGCACCGCCGCGATCGGCCCCCAGATCCGAACTCCTGGACGCATCCCCGGAAATCCCACGCAACACGACGGCGCCGAGCACCGACCGATGCAACATCTAGCAAGCCGACGCGGCCCGATCCACCACGCCCGCGCCGCCGTGTTGCGGCGCGGAACAAAGACAGTGGCGCGACCGCACCGCGAGTGTAATCTTTGTGATATAAGCGTTGCTTGGTGAAGGGGCCGTCGCACAACGTGGCGGTTGGTGAAACGGAACGACCGGAAGGATTGGCAGATGCGCGTTTGGCGACTGGCCGTGATCGTGCTTGGAACGCTGTGGTTGTCGGTGGCAGGTGCTCAAGCCCAGACCCAGGGGGGTACGGCCCCGGCGACGCCGCCCGCGGCGACGGCGGACGCGACGGCGGCCCAGCGGGTGCTGACACCCGAGCAGATCGAGGAACTGCAGGCAATGGTAGGCCGGATGCAATCCGCCATGCAGGATATGGTGAGTTCCGCGCGCAGCACCGCCGGTCGTCTTGCCGCCGGTGGCCAGACGATCGTGCTGAGCACCAACGAGATCGCTGCGATCGCGATCGGAGCGGCCGGTGGCGCCATCGTGATCGACCTGCTTGGCGGCGGCGGTCTTGCCACCATCGCGGGTGCGGTGGTGGGTGGCGTTGCGGCGCACTGGCTGATAACCGTACCTCCGTCGACGTCGCCGGCCAGCGCGGGCTGAGTTTCCCTGCCGATCGATGACGCGGGTGGCGACATTGCCGGCGCGGCGCCGTTAATCGCTTGAAAAATCAGGCCCGATGCGGTTTCTACTCGCTTCGGGCCTGTTGGCTGTGCTGGGGCGGGCGACACTGAGATGGACCAGATGATGCCGCATGCTATGGACGG
>CAYNFA010000046.1:0-12917 GCA_964396345.1 uncultured Thalassobaculum sp. | reverse complement strand
GGCTCGCCGCCGTACAGCTTGATGATGTCCATGGTCGCCATCGCCAGGCCGGCGCCGTTGACCATGCAGCCGATGTTGCCGTCCAGCTTCACGTAGTTGAGCTCGTACTTGCCGGCCTCGAGCTCCGCCGGGTCCTCCTCGTCCTCGTCGCGAAGCGCGGCGATGTCGGAATGCCGGAACAGCGCGTTGTCGTCGAAGTTCATCTTGGCGTCGAGGGCGATGATCTCGCCGGCGCCGGTGACGACGAGCGGGTTGATCTCCATCAGCGAAGCGTCCAGATCGACGAACGACTTGTAGACTGAGGTCATGAACTTGACCGCCGCCGATACCTGCTTGCCCTCCAGCCCGAGGCCGAAGGCGATACGACGCGCGTAGTGCGGGCTGAGGCCGGTGACCGGGTCGATCGGCACCGTCATGATCTTGTCCGGCGTGTGGGCGGCGACCTCCTCGATGTCCATGCCGCCCTCGGTCGAGGCGATCACGGTCACCCGTCCCGTGCCACGGTCGACCACCAGCGACAGGTACAATTCGCGGGCGATGTCGCAGCCTTCCTCGACGTAGAGCCGCTTGACCTCGCGGCCCTTCGGGCCGGTCTGGTGGGTCACGAGCGTCATGCCGAGCATCCGTTCGGCCTCGGCCTTCACGGCGTCGATGGACTTGACCACCTTCACGCCACCGCCCTTGCCGCGGCCGCCGGCGTGGATCTGCGCCTTGACGACCCAGACCGGGCCACCGAGCTTCTGGGCGGTCTCGACCGCCTCCTCCGGGGTGAAAGCCACCCCGCCGCGCGGCACCGCCACGCCGAACTTGGCCAAGAGCGCCTTGGCCTGATACTCGTGGATGTTCATGGTTCCCCGCTCAAGGTGGTGCGACCGCTCGACACGGCGCCCGTCCGGGCGGCCGCGACGCCGGTCGCCTCGCTGCATACTGCGTCGGATACGGGCGCGTCGGGCATCTCGCTTCCGGCTCGCATGAAGGGCGCCTCACTCTATGTCCCGGCCCGTACCGGAGCAACCCGCACTGCAGCAATCCGGCCCGCGGCACATCCCCGGGCCGGTTGCCGAGGCCTCAAACTCCGAGCTTGACCACCACGTCGTTCAACGCCCGCACGGCGCCGACCGAGTGATCGAACATCGCCTTCTCGTCGGCATTGAGCGCGATCTCGACGATCTTCTCGACCCCGGCAGCGCCGATCACCACCGGCACGCCGACGTAGAGTCCGTCGAGGCCGTAGGCACCCTTGACGTAGGCGGCGCACGGCAGAACCCGCTTCTTGTCCTTGAGGTAGGACTCCGCCATCGCGATCGCCGCACTCGCCGGCGCGTAGAACGCCGAGCCGGTCTTCAGCAGGCCGACGATCTCGGCGCCGCCGTCGCGGGTGCGCTGCACGATGGCGTCGATCTTGGCCTGCGTGGTCCAGCCCATGGCGATCAGGTCCGGCACCGGAATGCCGGCGACCGTCGAATAGCGGGTCAGCGGCACCATGGTGTCGCCGTGGCCGCCGAGCACGAACGCGGTCACGTCCTCGACCGAGACACCGAATTCCTCGGCGAGGAAACAGCGGAAACGGGCGCTGTCCAGCACGCCGGCCATGCCGACGACCTTCGCGTGCGGCAGGCCGCAGGCGTCGCGCAGCACCCCGACCATGACGTCGAGCGGGTTGGTGATGCAGATCACGAAGGCGTCCGGGCAGTTGTTCTTGATGCCCTCGCCGACGGCCTTCATGACCTTGGTGTTGGTGCCGATCAGGTCGTCACGGCTCATGCCCGGCTTGCGCGGGATGCCGGCGGTGACGATGACCACGTCGGCACCGGCCAGCGCGGCGTAGTCGCTGGAGCCGCTCACCGACGCGTCGAAGCCTTCGACCGGCGCGGCCTGGGCGATGTCGAGCCCCTTGCCCTGCGGGACGCCGTCGACGATGTCGAACAGCACGATGTCGCCGAGTTCCTTGAGGCCGGCCAGCAATGCCAGCGTGCCCCCGATGTTGCCGGCGCCGACGAGCGCGATCTTGTTGCGAGCCATGATCTCCCCTTAGGCAGCGGTAAGGCGTCCAATGCCCGTGACGGCCGTCGGCGGAGAACGGCCGTCGGCGGCCGGATGCGTGCGGCGGGGACATACCCCGATTTGCCGGGCGGAGCAAGCGACCGCCGGCCGCGCGGGCAAGGATCGGCCGGCCGCTTGATCGGCGTCCCGGCAACGGTCAGTCTCCGGGCATGCGTGACGCCCCTGGCAAGATCGACGTGGTCTCGACCACCACCGCCGCCGAGATCGCGGCGATCGTCGCGCGGGCGCAGCAACCCGTGCTGCAGGTGGGCGCGCGGCAGACCGTTGTCGACCGCGGCGAGCACAGCTGGCGTCGCCGTTTCGCCGGGGGTGACTTCACCGGTCTCGACGTCGCCGACGGCGAGGGCGTCGACGTGGTGGCCGACCTGTGCTGGCCGCTCGACCGACTGGACGCGGCGCTGGGCGGCCGGCGCTTCGGGCTGATCGTGTGCCAGCACGTGCTGGAGCACGTGAAGCGCCCGTTCGAGGCCGCCGACAACCTCGCCGCCCTGCTGTCCCCGCGCGGCACGCTCTACGTCGCGGTGCCGTGGGTGCAGTCGTTTCACGGCTATCCCGACGACTACTGGCGGTTCTCGTTCCGCGGCCTGCTCGAGCTGTTCCCGGGGCTGCGTCCGGTCGACATGTATTACAGCGCCAGCGGCAGCGGGCTCGATGCCGCCTACAAGATCACCGTCGACGGCGCCGTCGATCTGGCGCGCACGCCGTTCGAGATCGAGTCGCGGCTGTTCGAGATCAGCTTTCCGCAGGACCGCAACCGGGCGGTGCTGCGCGAGCAGGCCGAGCAGCCGAAGCTGCCGCTCGCCCGCCGCTACCTCCCGGCGATCTTCGTGAACCTGGTCCTGCAGGCGGATTGACCCCGGCTTCTCAAGCAGTAACCCGCCGGCGCGTCAGTCGAGCTTGACCGGTCCGCCCGATGGCGCCGTGGACGGCGCCTCGCCGAGCGCCTTCAAGCTGCGATCGATGCGGTCGACGTACAACTCGGTCTCCAGGTCGAGCGCCTCCGCCTGCCGGTATCGCGCCAGCGCCTCCTGGTGAATGCCAAGCGCGTGCAGATTGTCGCCCCAGGCGACCAGGAACACCTCCGACTCCAGGCCGAGCGCCGCCGCCGTCCGGAAGCGCCGTTCGGCTAAGCGGTGATTGCCGCCGGACGCGTAGCCCTGCGCGAGTTCGTAGAACCGCTCGCCGATCTTGGAATCGAGCTCGACCGACTGCTGGTAGCGGCGTTCCGCTTCCTCCTTTAGGTCGAGCGCGGCGTAGGCGTCACCGTAGAACGCCAGGCCGAGGGCGGTCGGCGCCCCGATCTTGCTGGCCGCCTCGAAGTCGTCGAAGGCCCGCTGCGACCGGTCAGAATACAGGTAGGCCATGCCGCGCAGCAGCTGGGCGTGCTTGATGTTGTCGGCGGTGCAGACCCAGGCCCGGTTGAGCTCGCAGTCCCGGATCAGGTCCGAGGCGAACGAGACCGTGGTGTCGTAGTCGCCGCTCGCGGAATCCTGGATGAAGACATAGGCGAGCGCCTCGAACGGCGAGACGTAGCCGATCACCTGCAGGCCGAGGTGGTCGATCAGCTTCTCGGTATCCGCCAGCGGGATGTCGCCCTGCCGGATCTGGTAGCCGAGGACCACGTGGTCGCCGCGGGTACGCCAGTGCGCGACGTCGTCGTGCTGGGTGATCTCGATCGCGACCACCCGCGGGTCGAGCCCGAAAACCCCTTCGGTGGCCCGGATCAGCTCGACGATGCCGAAATACGACGCCACCTCGCCGATCGGCTGGGCCTGACCCTGGACGACCACCTTCACCTCGTTGAGCGACGCGACCTCGACCTGGATCCGCCGCATCGAGTCGACCACCTGGTTGGCGACGATCCGCGTGGTGTAGCCGCGCTCTTCGAAATACGGGGGGATCGAGTAGGTGTGCACCTCGGCAACGCCCCAGTGCATGTAGCTGCTCAACGCCAGCAGCGTGGCGAACAGCGAGGCGGTGTACCCGATCAGCGTGAGATCCATGCTTCCCCCATCGCGTCACACCACGCCACCCAGCGGCCGCGGCTCGATGGGAACGCCCGCGAAGCGCCCGCGTTCCAGCGGCGCCGCTGGCAGAGAGCCTCGATCAACCGACGACGGTGGATTTGCGGACCGCGGTCGAGGCCGCCGGACGCTCAGGCGGGGGGCGGGGCCGGCGTATCGAACCGCGCGGCGCGGCGCTCAACTCCCCAAAGCGCGTCGAGGCCCGGCTTGAGGTCGGAACCGACGAAGTCGGCGCGCTTGTCGGGGCTGCCGCCGCCGGCCGGAAAGCGCTGTTCCCATTCGTAAATCTTCACGGTCAGCCCGCAGAGAACCTCGGCGAGAGACTGCTGGTGCCGCGAAATCAGGTCGCGCAACTGCTGGAAGGTGCCGACCGTCACCTTGTCCCAGTTGACCTTGGTCTGCCGGTCGAAGCCCTCGAAACGTCGCTGCACCGACCCGCCCAAGTGGACCAGGACATCGTCGACCTGCCGAAGGGTTCGCTGGACGCCGGCGTCATTGCGCAGGAACGAGTTTTCCCGCACCTCCTCCATCCATTCGCGCAGGCGGTCGAGCACCGGCAACGCGTACTGAAAGTAGCTGCGATAGTACGACAGCGCGAGATAGGTGTCGCCGTAGTCCTCGAGCATGTCGGGCAGGGCATCGACGCTGATCCGCAGCGCCGCCGCCATCGACTGGATTCGGGCGCGAACCTTCGGCGTGTTGGGATTGGCGATCAGCCGAATCAGAGTATGCAGGTCACCGGGATCGTCGCGACGATCGCCGTAGAGGTGGACGATCAGGGGACGGGTGATGTCGCGCATCAGCGGCAGCAATTCGGCGCGCTTGGCCGGCGACAACTGAAGGGCGTCGAGGCTCAGCACGTCTACCCCGGCCTGGCGCAGCCCCATCCGCAGCGTGTACGGATCGAACGCCGGAAGCTGGCCGATCCGGTGCAGAAGGAGCAGGTCGTCCTGCAGCGCATCCGGGTCGCCGGAGAAGAAGTCCGGCACCTCGTCGATGGCAATCTGTCCGGAACCGATGCCGGACTCTCGGAACAGTTCGATCCGGGTCTCCAGGCGGTGGTTCTTGATCAGCCGCGCCCGGCTGAGAGCGGTGTTCGCCACCGGCAGCACGGACAACGGCAATGTGTGTATCGAGTCGCGATCGTAGTCGGCGATCACCGACCCGGGTCGCATGGCATCCGGCATATCATTCCCCGCACTCCGGTCCACGGCTTCCGCCGGGCCGGCCCCGCGTTCGGGGCAGTTACCCGATTCTTTTAGCCGAATTTTAGTCAAACCGCAACGAAGCACCTGCGCTGACCGGTTCGTGATGGGCGCGCGATGGCCGATTCCTCACCCGCGGGCTATCGTCGCGTCTCGGCCACTGTTCCGGACCTCCGCCGATGACCCTTCCTCGTCGACTCGCGATCCTCGCCCGGCTGCTTGCCGCGCTAACGGTCGTAGCACCCGCCACCGTGGTCGCCTCGGAGACCCGCCCCTGGGAGGAGATCGTTGCGACGGCGCGCGGTCAGACCGTTCACTTCAACGCCTGGGGCGGGTCCGAGCAGATCAACGCCTACATCGCCTGGGTCGGTCGACAGATGGCGGACCGGAACGGGATCACGCTGGTGCACGTGAAGCTGGCGGTCACCACCGACGCCGTCGCGCGGGTGCTGGCGGAGAAGTCGGCTGGCCGGGACCGGGACGGGTCGGTCGACCTGGTATGGATCAACGGCGAGAACTTCGCCGCCATGAAGGCAGCCGGGCTGCTGCACGGGCCGTGGGTGTCGCTGGCTCCGAACTTCCGGAACGTCGATGTCATCGGCAAGCCGACCACGGTGCTCGATTTCACGGTGCCGACCGACGGGCTCGAGGCGCCTTGGGGGATGGCGCAGTTCGTGTTCCTGTACGATACCGCCCACCTCGCCGAGCCGCCGCGCAACCTGGACGCGCTCGCCGACTGGGTCGCGCGGGAGCCCGGCCGCTTCAGCTATCCGCAGCCACCCGATTTCATCGGCACCACCTTTCTGAAGCAATTGCTGACCAGTCTCGCCGCCGAACCCGGCGTGCTCCAGCGCCCGGTCGACGACACCGACCCCGACTCGGTCTCGGGACCGCTCTGGGCTTGGCTCGACCGGGTCGGACCCTCGCTGTGGCGCGCCGGACGGGCCTACCCGGCGAGCGGACCGGCCCTGCAGCGACTGCTGGCCGACGGCGAGGTCGCGATGGCCATGGCGTTCAACCCGGCGGAGGCCAGCGCGGCCATCGCCGCGGGGAGCCTGCCGGACACCATCCGAACCGTCACCCTCGAGGGCGGCACGCTGGCCAACACCCATTTCGTGGCGGTTCCCTACAACGCCGCCGCCAAGGAGGCGGCGATGGTGGTCGCCGACTTCCTGATGTCGGCCGAGGCGCAGGCCCACAAGCAGGATCCGAGGGTGTGGGGCGACTTCACGGTGCTGGATGTCGGCGCGCTGCCCGAGGCGGACCGCCGCCGCTTCACCGATCTGCCGCTCGGCGCCGCCACCCTCTCGCCCGAAGAACTCGGACCGGCGCTGTCCGAGCCGCACCCGAGTTGGACCCGCTGGCTGGAAATGGAGTGGAACCGGCGATACGCCGCCGGTCGGTGAGCCCGGCAGCCGGCAGCGGCTGATGGTCCGCCTGTTCCCGGCCCTGGCGCTGCTGACCATGCTCGGCCCGATCGCGGCCGGGCTGGCCGGAACGCTGTTGCCGGCGTTTGGCTGGTTGCCGGCGCTCGGACGTACCGACCTCTCGCTCGCTGCCTGGCGCGAGCTCGCGGCACAACCCGGACTGCCGCGATCGATCGCCCTGTCCTACAGCGTCGGCCTCGGCGCCAGCGCCGCGGCGCTGGCGATCGCGCTCGGCGTCGCCGCCGCCGCCTACGGCACCGCAGCGTTCGCGTGGGTCGGCCGGCTGTTGTCGCCGCTGCTGGCGGTTCCGCACGCGACCGTGGCCCTCGGGCTCGCCTTCCTGATCGCGCCGAGCGGCTGGATTGCGCGGCTGCTGTCGCCCTGGCTGACAGGCTGGGAGCGGCCGCCCGACCTGGCCACGGCGCACGACCCGTTTGGCCTTGCGCTGGCGCTCGGCCTGCTGCTGAAGGAAGTGCCGTTTCTGTTTCTGATGATCCTGGCGGCGCTCGACCAGGTCGATGCTCCCCGCCTGCACGCCGCCGCCCGAAGTCTCGGCTGCCGGCCGCTGACCGCGTGGATCATCGTGGTGCTGCCCCGGGTCTATGTCCGGCTGCGTCTGCCGGTGCTGGCGGTGATCGCGTTCTCGACCTCGGTGGTCGACATGGCGGTGCTGCTCGGGCCGACGGTACCGGCGCCGCTGGCGGTGCGGGTGGTCGGCTGGACCGGCGACGCCGACCTCGACCGCCGCCTGCTCGGCTCCGCCGGCGCCCTGCTGCAGGTCGGAGTGACGGCGGCGGCGATCGCGACCTGGCTGGCCATCGAGCGGCTCGCCGCCCTGGCAGGCCGGCGCTGGATCGCTGGTGGCCCGAACGGCCGGCGCGAGACCGCGCTCCGCCCCGTCGCGATCGGGCTCGCGCTGCTGTGCGCGGCGACCGCCGGCGCCGCCCTGCTTGGCCTCGGCGTGTGGTCGATCGCCGGATCGTGGCGGTTCCCGGACCCGTTGCCGACCGGACTCGGCCTTGGGGCCTGGATCCGGTCGGCGCCGCTGCTGGCCGAGACCTTCGCGGTCACCGCGGCCGCCGCCGCGGCCAGCGCCGGGATCGCCACCGTCCTGGCGATCGGCTGCTTGGAAAACGAGACCCGGCGCGGCATCCGCCCGCCACCCTGGATCGACTGGGTGTTGTATCTGCCGCTGCTGGTTCCGCAGGTGGCGTTCCTGTTCGGCCTGCAGGTGCTGTTCGCGGCGACCGGCGTCGACGGCAGCTGGGGCGCGCTGATCTGGGCGCATCTGGTGGTCGTGCTGCCCTACGTGTTTCTGTCTCTGGCCGGTCCGTGGCGGCGGCTCGACCGGCGCTGGGCGGACACCGCCCGAACCCTCGGCCTCGGCCCGGGCCGTGTGCTGTGGCGGGTGACGCTGCCGCTGCTGCTGCGGCCGGTGCTGACCGCCGCCGCAGTCGGCGTCGCGGTGTCGGTGGCGCAATACCTGCCGACGGTGTTCGCCGGTGCCGGCCGCCTGACCACCCTGACCACCGAGGCGGTGGCGCTGGCCGCCGGCGGCGACCGGCGGGTCATCGGCGCGCTCGGCCTGCTGCAGATGGCGCTGCCCATGGCGGCGTTCCTGGCCGCCCAGTGGCTGCCCGCGCTGCTGCTCCGCCGCCGCGGGGCGATACCCCGATAGTTACCGCCGGCACCGGTCGGGGGTTCTCAAACCGGCGGCCGGCGCGCCACAATGGCGTGATGCGCCAACGAGTCTCCCGATGATCCAGGTGATAGCCCCGGTCGGGGCCCTGCTGACGAGTGTCGCCCTGCTGCTGATGGGCAACGGGCTGCAGGGCACGCTGCTGCCGCTGCGCGCCGAAATCGAGGCGTTCAGTCCGCTCGCCATTGGCGTCATGGGCTCTTCCTACTATTTCGGCTTCGCCCTGGGCTGCCTGTACGGACCGGTGGTCGTCGGCCGGGTCGGCCACATCCGGACCTTCACCGCCGGTGCCGCGCTGGCGTCGACGGTGGCGCTGGCGCACGCGCTGCTGACCGAGCCTTGGGCGTGGTGGCCCCTGCGCGCGCTCACCGGCTTCGCGCTGGCCATCCTGTACATGGTGATCGAGAGCTGGCTGAACGAACGCGCGACCAACCAGACCCGCGGCACGGTCATGTCGATCTACACGGTGATCAACCTGACCGTGATCATGGCCGGCCAGATGCTGCTGACGCTTTACGAGCCAGCGTCGTTCGCGCCGTTCGCGCTGGCCTCGATCCTGGTGTCACTGGCCGCCCTGCCGGTCGCGCTCAGCAGCGCGCTGGCGCCGGCGCCGCTGCGCAGCACCCGCATCCGCTTTGCCCGTCTGTTCCGGATTTCGCCGGTGGGATTCATGGGCGCCTTTGCTGTCGGCCTCGGGAACGGCGCGTTCTGGTCGCTGGCCCCGCTGTTCGCCATCGGCAGCGGCCTCGATCTCAAGGGCATCGCGTTCTTCATGAGCCTGGTGGTGCTCGGCGGGGCGATCGGCCAGTACCCGCTCGGCAAGCTGTCGGACCGCACAGACCGGCGCCGGGTCATCCTCGGGGCGGCGATCGGCGTGGTGCTGATGGGTGGCCTGCTGCCCTTGGCCGCCGGGATGTTCGCGCCGGGCCTGTTCGTCGGCGCCTTCCTGTTCGGGCTGACCGCCATGCCTTTGTATTCGCTGTCGGTGGCGCACATGAACGACTTCGTGGAGCCGGACGGGTTCGTGGAAGCCTCGTCGGGCATGCTTATGGTGTTCGCCGTCGGCGCCGTCATCGGGCCGATGATCGCGTCCTGGGCAACCGGGTTCGCCGGCGTCAACCTCTTGTTCCCTTACATCGCGGCGGTCTACGCGGTCTTCGCGGTGTTCGTGATGGTGCGGATGCGGGCTCGTTCAGCACCGCACCCCGACGACCGGCCGGACTTCGTCGCAACCCCCGGAACCTCGCCGGCCCTGGCCATTCTCGACCCGCGCTCGGACGGTGAGACGCTGGCCGAAAACGACGCGCCGATCGCTGCGGGGCAGACCTCTGCGCCCAACGGTTCCGATCCAGACCCGACCGAGCACCGCGGCATGGTGTCGCGGCCTCCCCAGGAACAGGCTTGAATTGTCACGCTCCAGACGCTAAGTGAGGCGCCTTCGAGTTCCCATCATACTCGCGCCCTGTCGGCCGAACCTCGGCCGACTCGCGCGTTGCTCGCGCCCTCGAGCCGCTTTCAAAGCTCTTTTTCGGCGCGACGACAAAACATCGAGAGGAGGTTCTGAATGGCCGATAAGCCGCTCGCCGGACGCGTCATCGCCGTTATGCTCGCCAATGGTTTTGACGAGATCGAATTCACCGAGCCGCAGAAGAAGCTGATCGAGGCCGGCGCCACCACCAAAGTGGTCTCGCGCGCCAACGGTCTGGTCAACGGCTGGTACGAGGGGTCGTGGGGCCATTTCTTTCCGGTTGACGTCGACCTGGCCGAGACGCTCGCCGTCGACTTTGACGGACTGGTGGTTCCGGGTGGCATCCGCGCGGTGGAGAAGCTGGCCGACGAGGCGCACGCCAAGCGCTTGCTGAAGGCGTTCATGCGGGCCTCCATGCCGGTCGCCGTGATCGGAGACGCCGGCAAGCTGCTGGTGGTTACCGAGACCGCCAAAGGCCGGACCGTGACCTCGAGCGAGGATGCCAAGGCCGAACTGGAAGCTGCCGGCGCTAGCTGGGAGACCGGACCGGTCGTCGTCGAGGGTTCGCTGGTGACCGCCAACGGCGTCGAGGGTGTGCGCGAATCGATGGACCGCTTCATCGAGGTGGTCGCCGCATACGAGCGCGAGAGCGACGCCCAGGCCGCCTGAGAGGGTCAGCGATCCGCGGGCACGCGGGCCGCTGCATGACCGAACGACGAGCGACGCCGACAGACCTGTCGGCGTCGTTTTTTCGTTGGAGCACGTCCCCCCGAATCCCCCTACTGTCAGACCATGAGCGCCCCACCCGATTGCACCCAGCCGCCAGCTGCCGACACGCCGCGCACCATCGCGAGCCCGTGCGTCGGCGTTTGCCAGATCGACCGCGACACCCGGTTCTGCCTCGGGTGCTGGCGCACCATCGAGGAGATCTCCCACTGGTCGCGCTATGACGATCCGCAGCGGCTGGGTGTTCTGGACCGGCTGCGTGACCGCCAGCGCGAGGCCGGCCAGGATCGGCGCCGCGTCACCCGTCGCCGGCAAGCCCGGCGCGACGCCGGCCGGGACCCAACGTCGGACGCAGGCGAGGCGCCGTGACAAGAGAGGCCTTGCCGTGACCGACCGACTGACCGAGTTGCTCGCCGAACGCGGCCACCTGATCGCCGACGGCGCGATGGGGACCAATCTGTTCGCGCTCGGGCTCGCCACCGGCGATTCGCCGGAGCTGTGGAATGTCGAACACCCGGACCGGGTCGCCACCATCCACCGCGCCTTCCTGGAGGCCGGCTCCGACATCGTGCTGACCAACAGCTTCGGCGGTTCCCGTCATCGCCTCAAACTGCACCACGCCGAGGCTCGCGTCCGCGAGCTGAACGCCGCCGCCGCCGGCGTGGCGCGGCGGGCAGTCGATGCCTACACAGCCGAGACCGGTCGTCGAGCCCTGGTCGCCGGCTCGATGGGACCGACCGGGGAGCTGTTCGTCCCGCTCGGCGCGATGACCCCCGAGGACGGCGAAAAGGCGTTCGCCGAACAGGCCGCTGGCCTCGCCGAGGGTGGCGCCGACCTGCTCTGGATCGAGACCATGTCGGCTCCCGAGGAGGTGGCCGCCGCGGTCGCGGGGGCGGCTCCGACCGGCCTGCCGATTGTCGTCACCATGACATTCGACACCAACGCCCGCACCATGATGGGGGTGACGCCGGCGGACTTCGTCGCCTTCGCGCGGTCGCTGACGCCCGCGCCGGCGGCCATCGGCGCCAATTGCGGCGTCGGGCCGGCGGAGCTTGCCGACACCATCCTCGCGATCACCGCCGCCGCACCCGACGCCGTGGTGGTCGCCAAGGGCAATTGCGGAATCCCGCAATACGTCGACGGGCTGATCGTCTACGACGGCACGCCGGAAGCCATGGCCGCCTACGCCCGGCTGGTCCGCGACGCCGGCGCCCGGATCATCGGCGGGTGCTGCGGCTCGACGGCGGTTCACGTGCGCGCGATCGCCGAGGCGCTCGATGGCTATGCGCCTGGCCCCCGCCCCGACCTCGACCGCGTCACCGAAGTTCTGGGTGTGCCGTGGGCCAGGCTCGGACGGCTCGCCGACAGCGATCCGACCGGCGACGCCGAGCGCCGGCGCGGTCGTCGCCGACGCGGATAGCACCACCAGGAGGAGTGTCAGGATGGCCGGACCCGTGTTCCACACGCTGGCCGGGGCGCCCGCCCCGGTCGCTCCATACAGTCATGCCGTCGAAGCGGATGGCTGGGTGCTGGTCACCGGCCAGCTTCCGACCGATCCTGACGACGACGACGCGCCTCTGCCCGCCGGGATCGAGGCGCAGACCCACAAGACCATGGAGAACCTCCGCCGGGTTCTGGCCGGTATCGGGCTGGGTTTCGAGCACGTATTGCAGGCGCGGGTGTTCCTGACCGAGTTCGAGCGCGACTACGCCGCCATGAACGGGGTCTACGCCTCCTTCTTCCCGGCCGACCGGCGCCCGGCGCGCACCTGCATCGGCGTCACCGCGCTGGCCCGCGGCGGGCTGGTGGAGATCGACTTGATCGCCAAGCGACCATAGGTCCCGGCGCAACGCGCATGCGGTGGCGTTAACCGGCTGGAAAGCATTAAGGGCGCAAAAGTATTCCCACGAATTGATAATTGCCCTTTCCACGCGAGAAACCAGTCGAATGGACCAGCCCCGGATGCACGACGACGAGGCGTGGGTCGATCCGACCGACGCCGCCGTCGACGCGGCGGCCGGGCGGATGCTGGCGTTCGGGGGGGAGGTGGATCGTAATGTGCTGCGGTTGATCGACGGCTGCGTCGAGCGCATCGCCTGGGTGACGCGCCCGGACCAGGTGCCGGACCCCAAGCTCGGGTTCCTGCTCGAGCATTGGCAGGCCACCGCATCAAAACGTGGCGACGTGCCGGATCGTCACGATATCGACATTCTCGACCTGGTCCCGGCGATCGGCAACCTGATGATGTTGGAGGTCGAGCGCGACGGCTTCGACGCCGTGTATCGGGTCTATGGCACCAGCGTC
>CAYNFA010000045.1:0-13003 GCA_964396345.1 uncultured Thalassobaculum sp. | reverse complement strand
CCAAGCCTGCCCCCGCCAAGCCTGCCCCCGCCAAGCCTGCCCCCGCCAAGCCTGCCACCGCCAAGCCTGCCACCGCCAAGCCTGCCACCGCCGCGTCTGCTCCAGCCGGTGAGGCTGTTCTCTCCTCGCCCGCCGCGCGGACCCTGGCGGCCGAGGCCAAGATCTCGCTGGCGTCGATCACCGGGTCCGGCCCAAGCGGCGCAGTGCTGCTATCCGATGTCGAGCGGCATCTGGCAGCCGGGGCGTCGCCAGTTTCCGAAACGCCCGAAGCGGGCCGGCCAACGGCCAGGAAGGGTCTCGACATGGTCGAGATGCGCCGCGCCATCGCCGCCGCCATGACCCGCGCTAATCGTGATATCCCGCACTACTACCTCTGCCACGAGATCGACCTTCAGGCCGCGCAGGACAGGCTTGCCACCCTGAACATCGAACGAACGCCGGACCGGCGGCTGTTGATGGGAGCACTTCTGATCCGCGCCACAGTCCGGGCTCTGGCCAAGGTGCCGGAACTGAACGGCCGCCATGAGGGCGACGCCTATGTCCCCTCCGGCCTGATACATTGCGGTCTGGCGGTGGCAATTCGGGGCGGCGGGCTGATCGCGCCAGCGATCCTGGACGCCGCCGACATGGATCCCGACACGCTGATGGAAGCCATGCGCGACATCGTCGCCCGCACCCGCGCGGGGCGACTTCGCAACAGTGAGTTGACCCGGGGCACGATTACCGTCTCCAGCCTTGGCGAAACCGGGGTGGATGCGCTGTTCGGCGTGATCTATCCCCCACAGGTCGCACTGGTGGGCTTCGGCGCGCCGCGCCTGAAGCCGGTGGTGCATGACGGGGCAGTCACCCCCCGGCTCGCCGTGACCGTCAGCCTTGCCGCAGACCACCGGGTCAGTGACGGCCGCCGCGGCGCGCTGTTCCTGGCGGAGATCAGCCGACTCTTGCAGGATCCTGAATTGCCATGACCCGAAACGACATCCTCGCAGGCCTTGTTGCCGAGCTGATCGACGTCGCCCCCGACCTCGACCCCGCCGCGCTGGGCGAGAACGACCATCTGCAGGACGATCTAGGCCTTGATTCCATGGACTTTCTGAATTTAATCAGCAGGTTACACAAACGTTTCGGCCTGCCGATCCCTGAATCAGACTACCCCCGGATTGCCACTCTCGCCAAAGCCGTGGCCTATCTTGAAAAGGAGCAAGCGGGCTGAAGGATGCTCCGTCGTCGGACACCAATGTCGGCGGACCGGGGCGCCGAACGACCTGTGGTGGTGTGCAGTTGGTAGCGGAGGAGGGACTTGAACCCCCGACACGCGGATTATGATTCCGCTGCTCTAACCAGCTGAGCTACTCCGCCACCGGGACCGGCGCCATCGCGTCCTGCGGAGCCGGCGGAAACCCGATATACGCAGGGCCCCTGCCGGTGTCAACGGCGGCGCGCGGGCCGGCGGGCTCGGTGCCGCGGATCCAGCCGCCGCCAAGCACGCGGCTTCCCTGAAGGGCGTAGATCACCGCCGCCTGGCCGATCGCGACACCGTGCTGCGGCAGGTCGAGGTCAAGGCGCGCGCCGCCGGTGCCGTCGGGGTGGACGGTCGCCGCCGCCGGCTGCTGGGCCGAGCGCAGCTTGACCAACGCCCGCAGGCCCGCGGCCGGCGGGCCGTCGCCGCCACCCAGCCAGTTGAACTCGCCGATCCGGACGGCGCCGGCGGCCAGCGCCTCGCGCGGGCCGACGACGACGCGCCGGGCCTCGGGCTCCAGGCGGACCACGTACAGCGGCTCGGTCCCCTCATCGCCGTCCGGGCCGCGCCGGCCGCCGACGCCGATGCCGCGCCGCTGGCCGACGGTGAAGTGGATGACGCCGTCGTGCCGGCCGAGCACGGCGCCGTCCAGGTCGACGATCTCGCCCGGGTCGGCCGCCCCCGGCCGCAGCCGGCGCACCACCTCGGCGTAGTTGCCGTTCGGCACGAAGCAGATGTCCTGGCTGTCGGGCTTGTCCTGGACGGCGAGTCCGAGGCGGCGAGCCTCGGCGCGGGTCGCGGCCTTGTCGAGGCCACCGAGCGGGAAGCGCAGGAAGTCGAGCTGGGCCGGCGTGGTGGCGAACAGGAAGTAGCTCTGGTCCTTGCCGGGATCGGCGGCGCGGTGCAGCTCGGGACCGTCCCTTCCGGCGACGCGGCGGACGTAGTGGCCGGTCGCCAGGCATTCGGCCCCGAGATCGCGGGCGGTCTCCAGCAGGTCGCGGAACTTGACCGTCTGGTTGCAGCGCACGCACGGGATCGGCGTCTCGCCCCGCAGGTAGCTGTCGGCGAAGTCGTCGATCACGCTCTGCCGGAACCGGCTCTCGTAGTCGAGCACGTAGTGCGGGATGCCGATGCGCTCGGCGACCGTGCGGGCGTCGTGGATGTCGGCGCCGGCGCAGCAGGCGCCCTTGCGCGCCACCGCCGCGCCATGGTCGTAGAGCTGCAGGGTGATGCCGACCACGTCGTAGCCGGCCTCCTTCAGCAGCGCCGCCGTCACCGAGCTGTCGACGCCGCCGGACATCGCCACCACCACCCGCCGGGCGGCGCGCGGGCCCGGCAGGCCGAGGTCGAGGTCGGGAAATGCGGCGGACGTCGTCATCCGGGGGATATAGGCCCTGGGGCGGTGGGCGCGCAACCGCGGGCTCAGTTACGGCCGGCGGCCTCGAGCCCCATCTGCCAGAAGCCGACCTCCAGATCGGTGGCCTGCCGGAACGTCCGCGCCAGATCGTCGAACCGCGCCTCCCCACCGCGCCGCGCCGCCAGCGCCTCGATCTGCGCCACCGAGGCCCGCACCACCGAGCGGTAGTCCTCGCCGGCGTACACCGCGATCCAGGCATCGTACGGGTTTGCCGCCCCGCGCCGGGTGGCCGGGTCGGCGGCCAGCCACTCGCCGATCACGCCGTAGCCGACGACGCAGGGGGCGAGCGCCGCGAACAGGTCGAGCAGGTCGCCAGCGTGGCCGCGGTCCAGCACATAGCGGGTGTAGGCGACGCAGGCCGGGTCCTCCGGCACCGCCGCCATGTCGGCCTCGGTCATACCCCATCCGGCGCAGTACTGGACGTGCAGTTTCATTTCGGTATCGATCAGAGCCGACAGCGTTGCGGAGGCGTAACGCATGTCGTCCAGGCGATCGGCCTTGTAGGCGGCGAGCGCGTAGGCCCGCGCGAAATGGATCAGGAACAGGTAGTCCTGGGCCAGGTAGTGCCGGAACGCCGGCTCCGGCAGGGTGCCGTCGCCGAGGCCGGCGACGAAGCGGTGCCGGGTGTAGTCCTCCCAGGAATCCGGGCAGGAATCGATCAGCCGGGCGACGAACGAGCCGGCGGGGACGAGGGCGGTGCGGTCGGTCATGTCGGTTCCCTGTGGCGACTGTCAGGCGGCACTCAAGCGGCGCGGGCGGCGGGCGACAGGCGGTCGCGCATGGCGCGCCACGCCGCGACGAACCGGTCGATCTCGGCGGCGGTCGTGGTCCAGCCGAGGCTGACCCGGATCGCTTGGCCGGCCAGCGGGTCGTCGCCCAGCATGGCGGCCAGCACGTGCGAGCGCCTGACCTTGCCGGACGAGCAGGCCGAGCCGGCACTGACCGCGATGCCGGCGAGGTCGAGAGTCATCACCTGGGTCTCCGCCGGCACCCCCGGCAGGCCGAGGCAGGTGGTGGCGATCCGCCCGGCGCCGGCCCCCAGCACCCTCGCCTCCGGGGCGGCGTCGAGCACCGCCGCCTCCAGCCGGTCGCGCAGCGCCAGCAGGCGCGCCAGTTCCTCACGGCCGCCGCCGGCGACCGCCTCGGCGGCGGCGGCGAAACCGGCGATGCCGGGCAGGTTCTCGGTGCCGGACCGGCGCCCGCGCTCCTGCCCGCCGCCCAGCGCCAGCGGCCGCAACGCCAGCGCCGGGCGCACCAGCAGCGCGCCGACCCCGGCCGGTCCGCCGATCTTGTGCCCGGACAGCGCGACCAGGTCGGCGTCGGCGAGCGGCGCCGGGTCGAGCCTGCCGACGCCCTGCACCGCGTCGACATGGACCAGGGCACCGGCCGTCCGGGCCAGCCGGATCGCCTCGGCGACCGGCTGGACCACACCGGTCTCGTTGTTCACCCACATCACCGACACCAGCGCCGGCGTGTCGCCGGCAGCCAGACGCCGCTCCAGATCGGCGAGGTCGAGGCGCCCCTCGGGGTCGACGGCGATCCGCTCGGCGCCCTCGGCGGCGGCCCCGGCGGCGGCCAGCACCGCGTCGTGCTCGATCGCCGAGACCAACCGGCGCCGGACATCGACACCGCGCACCGCCAGCGCGTCGGCCTCGGTACCGCCCGAGGTGAACACCACGCGCTCGGCCGGCCACCCGACCAGGGCCGCCACCCGCACCCGCGCCGCCTCCAGACGGCCGCGGGCGGCCCGGCCGGCGGCGTGCACCGACGACGGGTTGCCGACCGCGCGCGCCGCCGCGGCCATGGCGTCGAGCGCGGCCGGACGCACCGGCGTGGTGGCGTTGTGGTCGAGGTAGACGAGATCGCTCATGGAACGGTTCCGGGCTCGCTGTCGTCGTAAGGACCCGGTGCCGCCGGGTCAATCGCGGCACGGTTTCCAGGCGGCACTTGATTCGCCGACCGCGCCGCCGACTTTCATCGGAATCGACAAAATGACACTCGGCGCGCTATGTCCACCCCTCACGCCGAGGTCGGCCGCGAGGACAACGATGCCCGAAGTCACGATCAACGGTCCGGAAGGACGCATCGAGGGGCGGTATCTCCACGCTCAGGAACCGAACGCGCCGATCGCGCTGATGCTGCACCCGCATCCGCAGCACGGCGGCACCATGAACAACAAGGTCGTCTATTCGCTCTACCAGACCTTCGTGGCGCGCGGGTTCTCGACGCTGCGCTTCAACTTCCGCGGCGTCGGCCGCTCGCAGGGCGTCTACACCGGCGGCGAGGGCGAGCTGTCCGACGCGGCCACCGCGCTGGACTGGCTGCAGACCTACAACCCGAACGCCCGTTATTGCTGGATCGCCGGGTTCTCGTTCGGCGCCTGGATCGGCATGCAATTGCTGATGCGGCGCCCGGAGATCACCGGATTCGTGTCGGTGGCGCCGCCGGCCAACATGTTCGACTTCACCTTCCTCGCCCCCTGCCCGGCCTCCGGGCTGGTGGTGCAGGGCGACCAGGACGACATCGTCCCGCCGGAATCGGTCAAGAAGCTGGTCGACAAGCTGTCGTCCCAGCGTGGCATCACCATCACCCATTCGGTGATCAAAGGCGCCAACCACTTCTTCGGCCAGCAGATCGACCAGCTGACCAGCATCACCGGCAACTACCTCGACAAGTCTATCGCCGCCCACGACAAGGCGTCGGCCTGACCCGGGTCAGCCGCGGCGCGGGTGCAGGCGGCCGCCGGTCAACGGCCGCGGCGCGCCGGTGGTGCCGGGGAAGCTGATCGGCAGGCCGAGCCGGCTGCGCACGGCGAGGTAGCCGAAGGCCTGCGCCTCGAGCGCGTCGCCGTCCCACCCGAGCGCGTCGGCATCCTCGACCGGAACCCCGAGGCGGTCGCGCAGGCCGGCCATCAGCACCGGGTTGCGCCGGCCGCCCCCGCACACGATCCAGCGCGCCGGCGGCGACGGCAGCCAGCCGACCGCCTTCGCCACCGCCTCGACCGAGAACGCCGCCAGCAACGCCGCCCCATCGGCGGCGGACAGGCCGAGGGTCGCCGTCGACAGGACCGCCGCGAACTCGTCCCGGTCGAGCGATTTCGGCGGCCGGCGGCTGAAATACGGGTGCTCGACCAGCCGGGCCAGCCGCTCGGCATCGAGCCGCCCGGCAGCCGCCAGCGCGCCGTCGGCATCGTGGCTGGCGCCGATCGTACGCCGGCACCAGTCGTCGAGCGGCGCGTTCGCCGGGCCGGTGTCGAAGGCCAGCAGATCGTCGGCGCCGGGCCCGATCCAGGTGACGTTGCCGACCCCGCCGAGATTGAGCACCGCCAGCGGCCGCTCCAGCCCGCCGGCGAGCGCCCGGTGATAGGCCGGCGCCAGGGGCGCGCCCTCGCCGCCCGCCGCCACGTCGGCGTACCGCAATCCGTCCACCACATCGACGCCGACCGCGGCGGCCAGCCGGGCGCCGTCGCCGATCTGCCGGGTGATGCCCCGGTCGGGCTCGTGGCGGATGGTGTGGCCGTGGAAGCCGACGACGTCGACCTCGCCCGGCGCCAGGCCGGCCATGTCCATCAGCCGCCGGACCGCCACCGCGTGCCGGTCGGTCAGCTCCGCTTCGACGCCGGCGACGTCGCCGCGCTCACCCAGCACCGAGCGCAGGCGCGCCCGGAACGGCTCGTCATACGGGATGGTAAGCGCCGGACCGCCGTCGACGCGCAACTCGCCGTCGGTGATGATCACCGCCGCGTCGATGCCGTCCATGGAGGTACCGCTCATCAGGCCGATGGCGGTGATCGGATCTCGCCCCGTCATCGCCCGACTGTCCCGCACCGAATGTCGACTGGCAAGCGGCGGCTGTGCTACATCCCGTCGCCCCGAGCCCGGCCCCGACGAGACGGACCCGAACCATGACCGCGCCCCGCTCCGACTTCCTCAAGGCGATCGTCGATCGCGGCTTCTTCCACCAGTGCACCGACCTGGAGGGCCTGGACGCCGAATTCGCGTCCCGGATGGTGACGGGCTACATCGGCTTCGACTGCACCGCCGACAGCCTGCACATCGGCTCGCTGCTGCAGATCATGCTGCTGCGCTGGATGCAGAAGACCGGCCACAAGCCGATCGTGCTGATGGGCGGCGGCACCTCGAAGATCGGCGACCCGTCGTTCAAGGACGAGGCGCGCAAGCTGCTGTCAGAGGAGGATATCGCCCGCAACAAGGCCGGCATCCAGCAGGTCTTCGACAAGTATCTCGGCTTCGGCGAGGCCCCGTCCGACGCCGTCATGGTCGACAACGCCGACTGGCTCGACCGGCTCGAGTACATCCCGTTCCTGCGAAACTACGGGGCGCACTTCTCGGTCAACCGGATGCTCAGCTTCGATTCCGTCCGGCTGCGGCTGGAGCGCGAGCAGTCGCTGAGCTTCCTCGAGTTCAACTACATGATCCTGCAGGCCTACGACTTCCTGGAGCTGCGCCGGCGCTACGGCTGCGTGCTGCAGATGGGCGGCTCGGACCAGTGGGGCAACATCGTCAACGGCGTCGAACTGACGCGCCGGGTCGACCAGCAGACGATTTTCGGCCTGACCTCGCCGCTGATCACCACCGCGTCCGGGGCGAAGATGGGCAAGACCGCCCAGGGCGCGGTGTGGCTCAACGCCGACCGGCTCAGCCCGTACGATTTCTGGCAGTTCTGGCGCAACACCGAGGACGGCGACGTCGGGCGGTTCCTGAAGCTGTTCACCGAGATGCCGCTCGACGAGATCGCCCGCCTGAAGGCGCTCGGCGGCGCCGAGATCAACGACGCCAAGAAGATCCTGGCGACCGAGGTGACCGCACTCTGCCACGGCCGCGCCGCCGCCGACGAGGCCGCCGAGACCGCCCGCCGGACCTTCGAGGACGGGCAGTCGGCCGAGGGCCTGCACAGCGTCGAGGTGCCGCGCGGCGAGCTGGCCGGGCTGTCGGTGGTGGACGCGCTGCGCCGCGCCGGCCTCGCCGCGTCGAACGGCGAGGCTCGGCGGCTGATCCGCGGCGGTGGCGCGCGCGTCAACGACCGGCTGGTCGAGGACGAGAACGCCGCGCTGGCCGATGCCGACGTCGACGCCGACGGGGTCATCAAGCTGTCGGCCGGGCGCAAGCGTCACGCCCTGTTGCGGGTGGCCTGACGGAAGCCGGCGCGGCGGCTCAAGTTGATGGAGTCCGACCACCGAGTCGACCACCCACCTTCTCACCAAGATGCGCCCCGCGCGCAGCGCAAGGCTGCCGCGGGTGGGTCACCGCAGGCCTCGCCCCCTGAGGTGAATTTCACCGGACGCAACACTGGACAGGCGATCAGCGACACCCTCAGATAGCGAAGACTTCGCTAAAAATTCCCTTTGGGTGTCCGCGCATGAGCCAGTTGTTGATCAACGCCTACCACGCCGAGTTGGATCGCCTCGCGAAGTTCTCCGGGATGCGGAGCGAGCAGGTGATCCGCCCGGCATTCCGGCGACTGTTAGACCAGTGGGCCCGCTCTCGCGAACTCATCTTTATCGAGGAACTGGAGCATCTGACGCCGCGCAAGACCAAGGTCTATCCCGACGGCACCGTGTTGCACGCCCTGCGGGTGCCGATGGGGTACTGGGAGGCCAAGGACACCGACGACGACCTCGACGTTGAGATCACCAAGAAGCTCGCCAAGGGCTATCCGCAAAACAACATCGTCTTCGAGAACTCCGAGACCGCGGTGTTGTACCAGCACCGCCAGGAGGTGATGCGCGCGCCGATGCGCGACGTGGACGCACTCGGCAAGCTGGTGGCGCTGTTCTTCGCCTACGAGCGGCCGGAGATCGCCGAGTTCCGCCGCGCGGTGGAGCAGTTCAAGCAGGACCTGCCGGCGGTGCTGGCCGCTCTTCGAGAGCAGATCGACACCGCCTACGCGGCCAATGCCGGCTTCCAGGCCTCCGCCGCCGGCTTCCTGGCCCAGGCCAAGAAGACCATCAACCCCGCGATCACCGAAGCCGACGTGCGGGAGATGCTGATCCAGCACATCTTGACCGAGGAGATCTTCAGCTACGTCTTTAACGACAGCGACTTCCACCGCGACAACAACATCGCCAAGGCGCTGTACGAGTTGGAGGCGAAGTTCTTCACGGGCGCCGTCAAGCGCGACACGCTGAAGGCGATGGAGCCGTACTACGCCGCGATCCGCGCCACTGCGGCGCAGATCACGTCGCACGCCGAGAAGCAGACCTTCCTGAAGGTGATCTACGAGAACTTCTACAAGGTCTACAACCCGAAGGCGGCCGACAAGCTCGGCGTGGTCTACACCCCGAACGAGATCGTGCGGTTCATGATCCAAGGGGCCGACTGGCTGTGCCAGAAGCACTTCGGCAAGGCGCTGTTGGACAAACACGTCGAAATCCTGGACCCAGCGACCGGGACCGGCACGTTCGTTTGCGAGCTGCTGGAGTATTTTCGCGGCGATCCCGGCAAGCTCGCCCACAAGTACAAGAACGAGCTGCACGCCAACGAGGTGGCGATCCTGCCCTACTACGTCGCCAACCTGAACATCGAGGCGACCTACGCGGCGATCACCGGACAGTACGCCGAGTTCCCCAATCTCTGCTTCGTCGACACGCTCGACAACGTAGAGGGTTTGGGCATCCGGGCCGGCCACCAGCACGACCTTTTCGGCGGGATGTCCGCGGAGAATGTCGAGCGCATCAAGCGTCAGAACAAACGCAAGATCTCCGTCATAATCGGCAACCCGCCCTACAACGCCAATCAGCAAAATGAGAACGATAACAATAAAAATCGCACGTATAAAAGAATCGATGAATTAATAAAATCGACATACCTAGCGCAATCACAAGCTCAAAAGACCAAGAACTACGATATGTTTTCGAGATTCATACGGTGGGCATCAGATCGGATGCATGACGATGGTGTGATTGCGTTTGTTACGAATAGAGCGTTGATATCACGTCGGAACTATGATGGATTCCGAAAATCAATATCGAAGGAATTCCACGAGATCCACGTTGTGGATCTGGGTGGTGATGTACGCGACAACCCCACACTCTCCGGAACCAAGCATAATGTATTTGGTATTCAAACCGGTGTAGCAATTACTTTTCTCGTCAAAAAGCGAAGGTCAGACACTGGTAATATTTTTTATTCCCGTCGACCGGAAATGGAAACAGCAAGGGAGAAATTACACTTTCTTGGCGGTAGTACACTGGCTTCGTTGAAGCCTCATCGCTTGCAACCCGACGTCGACGGAAACTGGATCGACTTGGCAGTCAACGACTGGTCTGCCTTTCTGCCGATTGGAAATAAATTAACTAAATCGTCCAAAAATAGTGGTGGCGAACGCTCTATATTCAAAACGTTTTCACTTGGCGTCGTCACCGCTCGAGATGATTGGGTAATCGGACTCGATGACTGCGATACCACAAAAAAGGTAAAGTATCTATCTTCGCGGTTTGAATCAGATAGAGTTGAACTGTCCGCGAAAGCGAAGTTAGATCCTAACTTCAACAATTTTCCATCAGGAATAAAATGGACTAGGTCATTGAAAAACTACCTACGAAACAATACGTCGGTAAAATTCACGCCGGTATTTTGCGATTATCACTATCGACCATTCAATATATTGCGCATTATTTTTGACAAGCACTGGCTTGAAATGCCAAATCTTATGGGAACGTTCTTTGGAGAATCAGGATCAACCAAGAATAGGTCAATCATATTTAGCGGACCGACTGGTCAGAAGCCGTTTATGGTTTTATGCACCGATCGTGTCCCGGATATGCACATCGTCGGGGCCGCCGCTGGTGGTGTTGTTCTACCCCGCTTTACTTCGTCAGACCATGAGCGAGACAACGTCACGGATTGGGGCCTCCGCCAATTCGAACGTCACTACGGCAAGAAGGCAGGAATCACCAAGGACACGATATTCAACTACGTCTACGCGGTCCTGCACGACCCGCTCTACCGTAAGACCTTCGAGATAAACCTGAAGCGAGAGTTCCCGCGCATCCCGTTTCACCCGAACTTCCACGCCTGGGTGGAATGGGGGCGGCGGCTGATGGAGCTTCATGTAGGGTTCGAGATGGTCGAGCCGTGGCCGCTGGAGCGCCTGGACACGCCTGACGAGAAGGCGCGCGCCGCCGGGGTGTCTCCGCGGGTGATCCTGAAGGCGGACCGGGCGGCCGGCGCCCTGACGCTCGACAGCGAGACCCAACTGACAGGCGTGCCGACGGCAGCGTGGGACTACACGCTGGGCAACCGGACCGCCATCGACTGGGTACTGGACCAGCACAAGGAGAAGCCCCCGCGTGACCCCACCGTGCGGGAGAAGTTCAACACCTACCGCTTCGCCGACCACAAGGACCGGGTAATCGACCTCCTGGGCCGCGTGACCCGGGTCAGCGTGGAAACTGTCGCCATCGTCGCCGAGATCCGCGCAGCCGAGCACGCCGAGTTCGGGTAGGCCTCCCTGCGCCGTCGCCGGACTATCGGCCGCGATCCTCGCGGACCCCGGGGCCCGGGGCCGATAATGCCGGCGCCTCGACCACCGGGGCATCCGCCGGGCTCTCGGCGGTCGACAGCAGGTCGCGGAGGAACCCCGGCGCCAACGCGGTCAACGGGTTCACGGTGACCGCCGGATCATCCATCGTGCCGCGCACCCGGAACTCGGTCGCCAAAAGCCCTTCACCCTCGCCACCGGTCAGCAGTTCGCCGAACACCGGGATTCGGTCGATCAGCCGCGACAGCGAGTAGGCTGGCGCCACCATCCCGACGAAATCGATCAGGTCGCTGGATCGGTCGTAAGCCCCCTCGACCTTGAGGCCGAGGCCCGGCCCGTAGGCCAGTCCGTTGCGCGCTTCGATCCGATCCGAGGTCAGGGTGACCCCGACACGGGCCCGCGAGAACCGGATGCCCTCGCCGCGCAGAACGTCGGCGAGACCGGTGAACGAGGCGACGGAGAGCACCCGGGCAAGCACCGGTGCGTTGACGACGCGGAACTCGTCGATCCGGGCGGTCACCTCCATACCGTCGTCGAGGCCCTGCCCTGTAACGGTCCCGTCGACGGCGAGCCGGCCGCCGCGAATCGTCTCGACGATGTCGAACGCTGCCAGAAACTCGCCGGCGTCCTCGGCCCGCAACGTCAGGCGGCGCTGCCCATCGACCGGAAGCACGGCAAGCGTGGCCAGTCCCTCGCCCACCCGGCCCCGTAGATCGAGGGACACCAAACGGTCCCCGGCCTGGCGAACCGCCAGCGTCGCCGCGACGATCGACGCCTTGCGCGTGACGATCAGGGTATCCGCCGCGAGGCGCAGGTCGAGGGCGAGGTCGTTCTCGTCCTCCGTTTCGGGATCCTCGGGGTCGAGCACCGGCGAGAGGTCGATGGTGGGGCCGCGCAAGGCAATCCGCCACTCGCCGGACGGCAGCCGCTCCACCCGGCCGGCCGCATCGGTCCGGCCGATCCGAATCCGGGCGAGGTCGACGGTCCGCGGCCGGCCTCCGTCACCGAGCGCCGCCGCGGCCTGCACCGCCATGGCGCCGGCCTTCATGTCGAATTCGTCGACCGAGACCGGGACGCCGTCGCGCACCGTCAGCCGCGCCCGCAGAATACCACTGGCGCCCGCCGGCTTGGGCCAGCCGAGTTCGTCCACCCGCAGCCAGGCGTTCTGCAGGTCGGCCGTCAGGCGCACCGTCTCGACGCCATCCGCTCGGGTTTCCGACTGGGCATCGACCGCCATTCGGCCACCCATCATGGCGCCGAGGTCGAGACCGAAGGCGGCAAGGCTGTCGCGGGTCGCCGTCGTAATGATGCGGCCGCGGCTGGTGTAGGGCCCACGAGTGTGGAAGCGCTGGTCGAGCGACACCTCGGAGCGTGCCCCCAGGACCATGCCGGTGCCCGACACCGTCATGCCGGCTCCGTCCCGTTCGACCTTCAGGTCGGCGTCGGCCAGGTTGGCTGATACCGCCAGCTTCACCTGGTCGAGCTTCAAATCCTTCAGCAGCGGGAAATCGAAGCGCAGCCGGGCGCCCGCCTTGCCACCGACCGTGGCGACATCCAGGCCGAGTTCCTTGGGGTAGCCGAGCGGATCGTGATCGATCACCCGCAGGGCGTCGCGCAGAGGACCGCGCACCGCGACCTCGATCTCGGCGAACTCGTCGGCCGCCACCATGCCGCGGATCCGCACCCGCGACGGATCCAGCTTCAGGCGATCGAGGCGGCCGTCGGTGACCGAGATGTCGAAGCTGTCGGCGTCGTACAGGGCGGTCCCGACGATCCCGTCGATGGGTGGGAGCGGGCGAAAGTAATGGGCGGTAACGCCGCTGAAATCGATCCGCCCCCCGAGGTCG